>JAPUIX010000015.1 GCA_027296625.1 Gammaproteobacteria bacterium
TGGCATTCTGTCCTGGGGTCAGGATATGGATTTTGAAACCAATCCATATCAATGTGGTCTGGGCTGGCAAGTAGATTTTTCAAAAGAAAATTTCATCGGAAAGCGTGCACTACAAGAGATCAAGGACAAAGGCGTCACGCATAAGTTGGCGGGTATTAAAATGGGCGGCGAGGCGATTGACTGGTATCCGGCCGATTTTTATAATGTGTTTTATGATAATGAAGTTGTTGGCTATGTTACCTCTGCCTTCTATTCCCCGGCAATGGGGTGCAATATAGGTTATGCAATGCTGCCCGTAGATCTCACCGAAGATGGCACCGAATTACAGGTAAAACTGGATGATCAATATGCCAAGGAACCGGTCTGGGCGGAAACCGTACCCACACCTTTCAAGCAACCAGAAGCGCCAGGCACCGGTTTATCAACCATGGGAAGAAAGTTGTGATCTTCTCGCATTATGACTGAGAAAGTTCTTTTTACTGCAATGGAGCGCGGGACGCAGTCCGATTACGACGTCGTCAATGCTCATCACGCGAAGTTTGTCGAGATGCAGGCTGTTCGCGTACTTGCCTGGTTGCAGGCGATGGATGGTGACTCGCCTTATCAGATCAGCCGCCTCGATCATTGCCTGCAAACCGCAACACGCGCGGAGCAAGATGGTGCGGATGACGAAACCATAGCTTGTGCTTTGCTGCACGATATTGGCGATTTCCTCGCGCCGGCCAATCATTCTCAGGTAGCAGCTGCGCTTCTGGCTCCCTACATCAGCGAGAAGAACCACTGGATCATCGAACACCACGGCCTGTTTCAAGGATATTACTGGTTTCAATACATCGAGCAGGACCCCAACGCGCGCGAAAAATACCACGACCATGAATATTACCAGGCCTGCGTTGAGTTCTGCGCTCGTTGGGATCAGCCGTCTTTCGACACAGCGTACGATACGCGCCCACTGGAGCACTTTGCGCCACTGGTTCACGAACTTTTTGCGAGAGAACCAGGGGAATTTTTCTAAAACGGGCGAAATGAACAATATCAGGAAGTGTCGCAATGAAGTCAGAGGTCCGTGTCGTTGTAATTGGCGGTGGTGTAGTTGGGGTGAGCGCACTCTATCACCTGGCTAAGAAAGGCTGGGGAGACGACGTTGTTCTAGTGGAAAAAGCGGAGCTTACCTCGGGTTCCACGTGGCATGCCGCCGGGCTGCTGCCGCTGTTTAATATGAGTTACAGCGTCGGTCAGATTCACAAATATTCCGTTAAATTGTATCAGGAGCTTGAACAGGAGACGGGTCAACCGGTCGGCTTCAGTCAGGTTGGCAATCTGCGCCTGGCGATGAACCAGGACCGCATGGATGAGTACTATCAGTATGCGGCCACGGCAAGAACGATAGGAATCGACTTTCAGTTCCTGACGCCTGGCGAGATAAAAAAGCTCTGGCCAATGTGTAACATTGAGGGTCTTGTGGGCGGAATTTTCCATCCTGACGATGGTTATATCCAGCCTGCAGACCTGACTCAGGCGCTGGCCAAAGGGGCGCGTACACGTGGGGCGACGATCTATCGCAACACATCTGTATTAGCCATCGAGCAATCGTCATCGGGAAACTGGCTGGTTAAGACGGCAAGTGGCGATATCAGCTGCGAGCACATCATTTCGGCGACCGGCAATTATGCGCGGCAAACCGGCGAAATGGTGGGTCTCGATCTCCCGGTCATCCCTGTTGAGCACCAATACATCGTCACTGAGCCACATCCGGAGCTGGTTAAGCGCCGTGAGAATGGCGAGCCGGAAATGGCTGTGTTGCGTGAGTCGGATGGTTCCTGGTATCTGCGCGAGGAAAGCGGCGGATTTCTCCTCGGGCCGTATGAAAAAGGCGCTCCGTGTTGTTATACCGATGGCCCCGATCCGCGGGCCGAATGCGAGTTGTTCCAGGAAGATATTGACCGGCTTGTTCCGCACATTGAAGCGGCCATGGCACGGGTGCCGGCGTTTGCCGAAGTGGGTATGAAGAAGGTATACAACGGGGCGATCGCTTACACACCGGATGGCAATCCGATCATAGGGCCGGCCTGGGGTCTCGATAATTTCTGGTTGAATGAAGGACACAGCTTTGGCATCACAGCTGCCGGTGGCGCAGGCTGGCAACTGGCAGAGTGGATTGTTGAGGGCGAGCCAACGATTGACATGCTCGGCGTCGAACCGCGGCGTTTTGGCGACTATGCGACCAAGAGTTATCTCATCGAGAAGAATGAAGAAACGTATGCGCATGTTTTCGTTATTCATTACCCGGACGAGGAGCGTCCGGCGGCACGCCCGCTGCGAACGGCACCTTGTTATGAGCGTTTGAAAAACATGGGCGCAGTTTTCGGGCAGAAGTTTGGCTGGGAACGCGCTAACTGGTTTGCGACCGACGGTATGGTGCAGGAAGATGACTGGTCGTTCCGCCGTTCGAAGTGGTTTGCTGCCATCGGTAGAGAGATTGCGAATGTCACCGCAAATGTCGGTTTACTCGACATGACCGCGTTCGCTAAGTGCCGCATATCAGGACCCGGGGCAGAGTCGTTTCTGGACTACTTTGTCGCGAATCGTCTGCCGAAAAAAGTCGGTGGTATCGGGCTTTGCCACGCGCTGAATAAAAGCGGTGGTGTGCACTCCGAGTTTACGATCTTGCGCGAGTCAGATGACTCTTTTTATCTTGTGTCGGCTGGCGGACTGCAACGCCTCGACCATGATTACCTGCAAAAACATATGCCGAAATCAGGCTCGGTTCGATTCACACAGCTAACAGGGGCTAATGGTGTATTGGTCATCGCGGGTCCTAAATCCAGAGAATTGTTGCAACGGGTGTCACGGGCAGATTTTTCCAACGAGGCGTTCCGCTGGCTAACAGCACAAAATATTGTTGTCGGTATGGCACCCGTGAATGCACTGCGCATAAATTACGTTGGCGAGTTGGGCTGGGAACTCCATCACGGGCTTGAATATCAGAATCATATCTTCGATGCGCTGTTTGCTGCCGGCGAAGATCTCGGCTTAAAGCCCTTTGGCATCCGGGCAATGGACTCGATGAGGATCGAGAAGTCCTACCGTATGGTTGGAACGGAACTGTCCACTGAATATTCCGCATACGAGTCGGCTATGGACCGATTCATCCAACCTGACAAAGGAGATTTTCTCGGGCGTGATGGTTTACTCGAGTCACAAAAAACTGGCCTGAAAAACTTGCTGGTAACGCTGGAAGTGAGGGGCGTGGAAGATGCTGACGCACTTGGCAACAATGCACTCCTGAGGGACGGCGAGCTTATAGGTCGTGCGACTGGCGGCGGTTTTGGTTTCCGCGTCAACAAGTCGTTGGCCCTCGGGATGGTGCAGCCGGAATATTCCGGGCTCGGCACAGAGTTGGAAATCGACATTCTAGGCAAGACCTTTGAGGCTGTTGTGGTGCCGGACAGTCCATTTGACCCCAAAAACGAGCGACTAAGAGATGTCAACGGAGCAAATGACTAAAGCGAGTGGGGCTTGGCGCAACAAGCAGATTATGGACCGGTAAACGCAACTGAATGAAGAAGTACTCAGCATATAGTCTGCTGCGCAATGCCATGGGCTACAACCGCAACTGGCAACGCGCGTGGCGCAGCCCCGAGCCGAAGCGAAAATACGCTGTGCTGATCGTCGGTGGCGGCGGTCACGGCCTGGCAACGGCCTACTATCTGGCGAAAGAGCACGGCGTGCGAAATATCGCGGTGCTTGAGAAGGGTTGGATCGGCGGCGGTAACACAGGCCGTAATACGACCATCGTGCGCTCCAATTATCTGTGGACAGAATCATCACTGCTGTATGAGAAATCGTTACAGCTTTGGGAAGGTCTGAGTCAGGAGTTGAACTACAACGTCATGTTCAGCCAGCGTGGCGT
>JAPUIX010000016.1 GCA_027296625.1 Gammaproteobacteria bacterium
GCTAAAGGTGGAACCATCCCGCCGAACGGCTAACGAGAAGATAACAAAAGATAGCAGCAGTGTATCCACTGTGGGTCGCCTGTGGTATTGAGTTATGAATGGACGTCCAGCGGCGTTAGCAGATAAAGCGTTTGATGTAGCCATCATCGGTGGCGGAATATTCGGTGCCTGTGCGGCATGGGATGCCGCATTGCGGGGGTTTTCTGTCGCACTCGTCGAGCGTGGCGATTTTTGCAGCGGTACATCTGCCAATTCTTTTAAGATAGTGCATGGCGGTATCCGATACTTGCAGCACGGTGACCTTGTGCGTCTAAGGACATCATGTTATGAGCGAACCGCGCTGTTGCGCATCGCGCCACATCTTGTCCAGCCCCTCCCCATCGTCATACCCACGTACGGGCGAGGACGACAGGGAAAGGCGCTTCTGGGTGCCGGGATGGTGCTCTACGACTTGCTCACACTGGATCGGACCCGCGGTATTAAGGACGCGCAGCGCAAGATTCCGTGGGCCCGCTTTCTCAGTCGCCAGGAGCTGCTCGACCTCTTTCCTGGCATTCAGACTCAGACACTGACTGGCGGAGTCGTGTTTTGTGATGGGCAGTTTTACAACCCGGCGCGTTTGGTCCTGGCGTTTCTCCAATCAGCGGTCAACGCAGGCGCTGTAGTCGCCAACTATGTCGAAGCCACCGCGTTTCTGTGCCATAACGGCATAGTTGAGGGTATCGTCGGGCGCGACGCCCTAACCGGCGAGTCGTACCCGATACAAGCCAAAGTTGTTCTTAATGCAGCTGGTCCCTGGGCAGAAAGGATTTTGAACAAGGCCATCGGTCTTTCCCTGCGCCCTCAAGGTAGCTATTCGCGAGATGCTTGCTTCTTGATTCCACGTCCTTTTACCAGCTCCCACGCACTGGCGGTCCAAGCGCGCACGCGTGATCCGGATGCCGTGTTGAGTCGGGCTGCCCGTCATCTGTTCATAGTGCCGTGGCGCGACTATACGCTCATCGGAGTGTGGCATGTGGTTTATAAAGGGGAACCAGACGCTGTCACGGTCAGCGAACGCGATCTAGGGTCATTTATCGACGAGGTAAATTGGGCCTATCCGGCACTCGATCTCTCCTTGGCGGATGTGTCTATGTGGAATGCTGGGCTTGTGCCCTTCGGCGAAAACCTACCGGGCGTCATTGACTTGAGCTATGGGAAACGATCGCGCCTTATCGATCATGAGCAGGAGCACGGGCTTAAGGGTCTAGTGACGCTGATTGGTATCAGATACACGATGGCACGAAGCGACGCCGCTCATGCGATGGACCTGATTGCTAAGAAGCTCGGAAAGGGCGGATCAAGACCAGCGACGGATAGGACAACCATTCATGGCGGGCAGATAGAGAGTTTTGATAGTTTCGTCAAACAAGCAGTAATGCAGAGCAACCAGCCGGTGGATAGTGCCGTGATGCGTGCCCTGATACACAATCACGGCTCGGAATATAAGCAAGTATTGAAGCTTGCTGAGGAAGATCCGGCAGCGGCGGAGACCCTAGAGAATTCCAACGTGCTGAAGGCGGAAGTCGTAAACGCAGTTCGCAACGAGATGGTTTTCAAATTGTCCGATGTTGTTTTTCGCAGGACGGATCTTGGTGCGGGCGGCAACCCGGGCGACCAGGCGTTACGCACTTGCGCCGACATCGTTGCCAAGGAGCTTGGGTGGACGGCTGACCAAGCGAAGCAGGAGCTCTTGGAGGTGACGGCACAGTTCCCGAAGTTTCAGGATACGCGTCACCGATCGGAAGGCGAGATGGAGCTCGCGCGCACAATGCCAGATTCACCACTCACTTGAAAGAGCTGACCGACAATGAACGTGTTGATTACCGGCGGGACAGGTTTTATCGGCTCAAGACTGGCGCTGAAAAGCGTGGAAATGGGTCACTCTGTGAGGTTGCTTGGACAGGTCAACAGCGCCGCGGAACAAGAAAACCAGCAAATGCTCGAAGCCAAAGGCATCGACGTTACGCTAGGCTCTGTCGCCGAGCGCGAGAAGATCCTGAACCTCGCGCGAGACTGCGACGTTGTATTCCACCTGGCAGCTGCTCAACATGAGGCCAACGTTCCTGATCAGCACTTCCGGACGGTAAATGTGGATGGAACCCGAAACGTAATTGAAGCAAGTATCGAAGCCCAGGTAAAACGCTTTGTGCATGGCAGTACCATCGGTGTCTATGGGGCAGCGATGGAAGGGGAGATTGACGAGGAGACGCCACTCAAGCCAGATAATATATATGGCGTGACAAAACGCGAAGGCGAAAAGCTTGCACTTTCTTTTGCCGACAAGCTACCGGTTTCAGTGGTGCGTATATCCGAAACTTATGGCCCCGGTGACCGAAGATTATTGAAGCTGTTCCGGGCAATACAAAAGAAAATGTTCTTTGTGATTGGGAAGGGAGACAATAAGCATCAGCTGATCTATGTTGATGACCTCGTCGATGGGTTGTACCTGGTCGCGACGATTGAGAAAGCCGTGGGAAAAATATTTGTCCTGGCCGGGCGCGAGGTTCTCACTACGCGAAACATGGTCGACGTTATCGCGAAAACGCTAGGAACCGGGGTACGCAAGTTTCGAGTACCGCTCTGGCCCCTTTTTGTACTGGCAGTGATGATGGAGAAGACACTCGGACCTTTAGGGAT
>JAPUIX010000017.1 GCA_027296625.1 Gammaproteobacteria bacterium
TCGCAATCGACGATGCCATCGAGCAGGTCGTAATTCAGATCCACGAAATGCCGGCACCCGTCTTTGCAGCAGTCGAGGGGCCTTGTATGGGTGGTGCTGTCGACATCGCCTTAGCCTGCGACTTCCTCGTAGCGTCCGAGGAAACTTTCTTCGAGGTTCCGGCTGCACGCCTGGGTCTCCTCTACAATCCCGAAGCCGTAAAACGCTGGCATGCTCGAGTAAGCGGCCAGACTCTGCGCCGCATCTTGCTTCTTGGCGAGCGATTTACATCGGCCGAGGCTGAGCAAGCCGGTGTCGTCTCACACCTGGTCGGCAAAGGCTTTGCATTGAAGCGATCACACGAGCTTGCAAGCCGTATCACCGACAGCAATCCGAACATAGTAGCCGCGACCAAAGGCCTGCTCGTTGCGCTCGAGACCGGCGAAACGGACCTTGCGCGCTGGGAAAAAATTCGTAGGAAAATTCTCGACTCGCCAGAGCGCCGCGAGTTGGTCACCCGCGTAAAGGATGTGACCGACAACTAGTTTATTGGATACCTGTCCAACACCGGCCCAAGGCTGTCCTTGAGTTCGTCGAGATGCGCCTCAAAATTCCGCCAGTGCTCTAACGCACCGCTGTAAATAGGCTGACGAACCTGTTCGGAGCTTGCTGTGCGAACCGGCCGTTCGGTCTGATGAAAATCCAGACAGCTCGCCTCGAATGGCAATTCACAATGGTCGAGCATGCGCCGTAACTGTGTCTCAGTATCGACCACTACTTCTTCATACTGGACCCGTAAAACCTTGCCCGGCAGGACCCGATCCCAGTGGTCCATCATGTCTACATAGTCACGATAATAACGACCCATATTGGAGAGCCCATAGGTAAAAGACTGCCCACGCGCAAACAGTTGCGTGAAGCCACTAAAACAGGACGCCATGGGATGACGGCGCGCATCGATGATCTTGGCATTGGGAAGTATCAGATGGATTAAGCCGACATGCAGATAATTATTGGGCATTTTGTCGACGAAAAACGGCGCCGCCCCTCTTTGAATACGACTTCGGTCTATATACTCTTGGCCCAAATCGTTGAGCTGACTGGCGCTTAATTCGGTCAAGACTTCCGGATAGTGCGACAACTCGGATTTTTTCTTGTGCCCTCCCAGACGCCGGACAATAGCAAGAATAAAGGCCAGCTCCTTGGTGCCGTCTACCTGGGAATGGCTTGCCAGTATTTGTTCAAGCAAGGTCGAACCAGAGCGGGGTAAACCGACGATAAAGATCGGATCGGGCGCCTGATATCCCTGCCCTTCAGCGGCCGAAAAAAGTTCTTTACCGCACACCGCCTTCTGTCGCTGTACATTTTTCTCTGTATTGTCGGCCTTATATCCTGAGCGCTTTGCCTGGATGCTGTTGCCCAGTTGATAGAATTGAAACGATTCATCGTACTGCTTGCGATCTTCCAGCGCCTTACCTAGGGCAAAGCAGAAATGAAGATAATCTACCCGGGTGCAGGTACTCTTGCCTATCTCCTCGCGCATTGCTTCAATATCGGCATCCTCAAAACGGAAGGTTTTTAGATTGGCCAGACTCCACCAAGCGTCACCATAGCCAGGTAACAGGTCGATCGTCTGCCGGTATGCGGCAATGGCCTGCTGCTGCTGACCGATAGTCTTCAGCACATGACCATAAACCATGGTAAGTTTCGCTCGCGGGGGAAAATGGGCTAGCAGATATTCATAACAGGGCAGTGCCCGTTCAAAGTCCCCCATATTGTGAAGAATCGCAGCCCGCAGTACTAACAAGGTGAATTTCCCAGGCTCTGCTGCCAACAGCCGCTCCACCTGTACTAACGCCAGATCGAGTTTCTCCCGTTTTTCCAGTACCTGAGCATAATTCAATCTCGCCAAACTGAATTCCGGTTGCAACTCCAGACAGCGTTCCAGTAAATTTTCAGCGTCGTCTAAAACACCGACCTTGATGCCTATGACAGCCAGCAAGCGGATCGCGCTGACATTCGTCGGGTTTTCGTAGAGAAATTGCCGACAGAGTTGCTCCGCCTTGCCAATCTTGCCGGCCTTAAAAAGCTTAAGCGCGTGGATCAAGTCGGGTTCCACGGACGAGGCCAACATACACTGATAAAATGCCTCGTTGGCGGAATCCTCATCCTCATCGACGAGGAATAATTCCCCCATCAATTTCCAACTGGCCGGCAGCTTCGGCTCAATGGCCACCGCACTTTGCAGCGCCTCTATAGCCGCCATTACTTGTCCTACCTCGGCATAGGCAAAGCCAAGTTCTTGCTGTGCCAGGGCAAAATCCGGTGCGCGCTTTACTAATGCTTGCAAACGTTGCAGCGCCTGCGCATTGTGCCCTTGGTCTCGAATAGCCACAGCCACCACCAACAGGCTGTTCACTTCATCTGGGTAGTGCCGCAGTATCTGTTCTGCCTGCTCCCTGGCTAATTTGGATTCACCCTTGCTGAGTAATCCCATGGCGTGTTTGACCGCCGTTTTGATATCACGAGTACTAGCATCAGGCTTTGCATTCATTATTTTTTACTTGACGATTATTGTTAATGAATTAGCTGGACAATCTTCACATGATGACCCCTGTGCAGACAAACTTATTTTGCTCGGCGAATGACCGGCCAGCGCCGTTTCTGTGTATCCATACAGACGTTAAGTACTGATAATCTATGCACATCGCCGCTCCCTCGCATCCATGCAACCGCGGCATACGACCGCCATGGAAGGCGGAAATGCAGAAAACGCAGGAGCAGTTTTTTGCTCGTCACTGCGCCCTTGGCATACGACCGCCATGAACGGCGGGAGTGCAGATCACGCAGGAGCAGTTATCTGCCCGTCCATCCATGGACATCATAAAAAAGGGGTGACAAGCGTCACCCCCTGGATTTATTGAAACCCGGTGATCTAAAACCGCTTCCAGACATTCACTCCGTAGGTACGAGGGCGATTGACAACGGCCGTATTCTCATAGTTCCTTGGAGAGGCATACAATATAGCATTTGTGTCGGTCAGGTTGTTGACAAACACATCCACGCCCCAGCCTGCTAGATTAATACCAGCCCTGAAGTTTCCAATGTTGTAAGAGTCTTGAACATAGTTTTCAAAATCCCCCGGAAATCTCGGCTCGAACGCGGTTCCCGTAACCCTTGGCGGGCGTATTTCACTCAGCGAGTCGCCGGTATAGGACCAGTTTAACTGTGCATAGGCATCATAATTCGCCAGCTCAAACTCATAGCGGGCATTCACGACACCCTGAAATTCCGGAATGTTTGGCAACCTCTGTCCATCGGGCACTGAAAAATTTCCATTGGGCAGAATAAAATCAGCGGTGGTTTCTGCATCGTTATAGGCTCCAGCTAAAGATACCGTCAAGGCATCGCTGACCAGGTAAGTAAGATCAAACTCCACTCCATTAATTCTTGCGGTTGCGAGGTTGTAGGTATTGCCGCAGCATGCTGATAAACCAAATTCGTAAATGGTAAATTGAATATCGTCCCAGTCCATCAAATAGGCCGCGCCGTTGAAGCGCAAGCGCTGATCCAGCCACTCAGTCTTCCAGCCGATTTCATAATTTGTCATGAGGTCCGGTTTAAATTCCTGAAGACCTAGGGCTATAAGGGCCGGTTCGCGGTTTAGGCCGCCGGGTCGATATCCTTCCGAGTAGGTGAAGTAGACCATTTTCTCATCATCTATATTCCAGCTGATATTCCCTTTGTATATTGCGTCAGTGTTAGAATATTTAAGATCGACACTGTCGTCGTTATCTCTAAATCTGGTGGCAGGAGTGAGACCGGTTGTGCAATCATTAAAAATTGGGACGGCAAAAAAACTAATATTACAAACATCTCCCCAACCGACAACACCTGATAGTTGAGATTCCTCATCGAACCATCGAATCCCGGCGGTAACGCTCAATGCATCAGTCAAATCATAGCTCACCTCGCCAAATACGGCGATTTGAGTGTCCTCACGGGCCTGATCGGTCCTGAAAAAAACATTTGAAAAAGGCGTGTTTGGAATCGTTAAGGTTGAAGCCATGCCGGCCTGTATAAATCCCAGAAAGTAGTCAAACTCGATCTTCTCGTAGAATCCACCGACCGTGTAATGCAGGCGGCTGTCAGCCAGTGACTGCAGACGCAATTCGATGCTGGTCCGATCCCAATTGAAAAGGCTCTTGTTAATCTCCTCGCCACTGGTGCAATCAGTATTAGGCAAAGCTTGTCCGTAATAAGGGCTGGTGTAGTCACAGCCATAGTAGCGGGCGAAGGTCAGGTACTGGCCATAGGCGTGGTATCCTGTCTCATACTCCACATCGCGATCACTAAAAGCAACCGTGCCAACCAGCCTGTGATCGGCGAATTCACCGTCGACAGTCAGGGCGAACTGAGTAAACTCGTCGTCAGTGGAATCGTCGCTAAAACGTTGGACATTACGTTCACCCACGTCGGCCAAGCCAGCGCCCTGTTCCCAGACACCCTCTGACTCCAGTTTCTGGTAGATTATGCTTGCGTCAGCGACCCAATTTTCGCTGAGGTCGACCCGCAGGGCTGCACGCAGACCGGCTTTAGTAAGTTCATTAATATCGTCTGCAGCGAAGGCATCATTGGTTTTTGTGAACGACGTACCAGGCAAACCAGTAAACGATGCCGTCAGAGCATACGTATACGAGCCGCCCGGCACATTATCGATCCAACCGCCTTCATCCAGGTACCACCCAACCAGCCGAATGGCTGCACTCTCGCCCAACGGAACGTTGACAAAAGCTTCCCCTGTATAACCGGTGTCGCCATCTGTCATACCGTTACCCTGGACATCAAAGCCGCCGGAAAATTTCTCGGCATCGGGCTTATTGGTAATGTAGCGCACGGTGCCGGATTGGGAACTGGCGCCAAACAAGGTCCCCTGCGGGCCGCCCAGGGCCTCGATGCGCTCCATATCATAGATATGGATAGGGAGATTGGCTCCAATTGATGTTACCGGTGCCTCATCGAGATAAACGCCGACACTGGGCTGTGACCCGGACGGGTTAGCATCGCCACCGTCGGCCGCTCCGCGCATGATTATAGTTGCCCCGCTCGCCCCCCCCTTATTTTTGAAGGACAAGTTTGGCGCCATCCGGGCAAAATCGGCAAAGTCTTGTATGCCCAGCTCTTCGAGTCCGGTGTTGTCTATCGCCGTCACGGCGATGGGCACGTCCTGCAAATTCTCCGAACGCTTCTGGGCGGTTACAATGATTTCCTCAAGCACCGCTCCCTGGACCTCTTGGGCCGGTGCCGGCTGTGGCATTGCCAGTGCGCTGGAAACAACGGCGGCTGCGAGATACTGGTTACGTCTGGATTGAATATGGGTTTTTACCGCATGCGAAACTGCGCTGCGGCGCGGTTGTGGATCACGCTGTTTGGTGGTCTTGGCTATCACTCTTAGCTCCCCCGTTAGGAATAAGAAAAGATCAACCGGCCTTAAGCTACCGACTTTTTTGTTCAGTTAGACAGGATTAAATTCCATTTGCGGCATCAGGTAAACGTAAGAAAAAAGTCTCATTTGCGTAACATTTTGATCACGTAAGTTTTCCGTCACCCTTGAGATGATGTTTAGACGCATTTCGCGAGAATTTCCATGTCCGCCTCGTAGGAATCCGGTCCCAGCGGCCCGAAAGAGAAGCGCATGAAGTGCTCAAGCGGGCCGTTTATGCGGCGTGCCATGTCACACAGGCGGCCCGGCAGGATGCCCGCGTCGTGCTCAAACAACCGTTCGTTGAACTCATCGGCACTAATGCCGCCAGGCAGTCTGCCCCAGTGATAGAAACCGCCATTGCCGGTAAAGAGATCGAAACCCAGGCCTTTGAGACCTTTTTCGTAACGGGCGCGTTGCGATGCAAAGAACTCGCGCACGGCCGATCGTGCCTGCTCGACACGTATCGGTTCAAACAATTTCGTTACATAGAGCTGAGACGGGCGTGAGACGCCGCCCATGCCGAAGGAGGAATAATTACGAAAGATCTCGATATGCTTCTGCGCCGCGATCGCCCAGCCGACGCGCATGCCGGGAACCTGCAGACCCTTGGTCGCAGCCCCGATGACGAACATGTCAGTCTGATCGATGTCGTCTATATGGCGCAGCGCGCTCTCGGGTTCCGGATCGCAATAGAACTCATAAGCCTCATCGAATAGTGCGCCTCGCCCCGGTTGGCTGAATTTTTTTACTAGTTCTCTTAATGCATCGCCGGTGACGGTAACTCCGGTCGGATTGCAGGGATTGCTCTTGAGAAGCAGAACTCTTTCCGTCGACTCGACGGGCTCGACATCATAAGCGTCTGCATCGGGACGAAACTGATTCTCTTCATTGCTGGCAATCAGATGCACTTTGCGGCCGAAGATTTTCAGCATGTCGTAATAGGGTGTGTATTCCGTTTCCTCGACTGCAACGCACACGTCGCTCTCGAGAAATGCCAGCGTCG
>JAPUIX010000018.1 GCA_027296625.1 Gammaproteobacteria bacterium
ACGGGATAAGCTGCAGATTTGTTTCACCTGTCATGGGGAAAACGGCGCATCCACACAGATCGGTAAATACCCGATCCTTGCCGGGCAACACTACTTTTATCTTTACACACAGCTCAAAGACTTCAACGAAGGCCGACGGGAAAACCCAGAGATGAGCCCGATGGTCGCCAATCTAACCAAGGAAGAAATGAAGGCGATGGCCAAGTTTTTCTCCGAGCAGTCCTGGCCGAACATCGGCTTTGTATCTGATCCCGACAAGGCAGCAAGAGGAGAAGTCACTGCCGCATCCGGGCAGTGCGTGCAGTGCCATCTGGGTGGTTACTAAGGGGCCAGCAGGGTCCCGCGACTCGCCGGCCAGCACCCCGAATACCTTAGACAAACTATGTTGGATTACAAGAGCAAGGCGCGGGCGAATGCACCCGCCAAGTCTTCTTTAATGGGCGCGCTGTCGGATGAGGACATTGAGAATCTTGTCGAGTTTCTCGGTGGATTCTAGTCACCCATAACTGCCCTGTCTCATAACAACCCACGATTATTCTTCGCCTCTTAGGGCGTCCCAGCTTTCTCGAGCAGGGAAACGACCTCAGCGTGTCCGGCGGCCTTTGCATGCGCCAGCGCGGTGCTGCCCTCGTTATCCTTAATTGATGTCATCACCCCGGCGCCGAGCAGCACCTGGACGGTACCGGTATGTCCCCCTTGTGCCGCCATCATGAGGGCCGTTGCGCCTCGATCATCCTGAAGGTCCGGATCAGCGCCTTGATCAAGTAAAACACTGACTGTTTTGTCATGCCCATAGCCGGCCGCCCACATAAGGATCGTCAGGTCATTGCCGTAGTGCTCGTTAACATTGATTTCCCTGTCAAGCAGAAGCTCGACAATTTCAAGATCGCCATTGCCCGCCGCGTAGACGATCGCCGTCTTATCGGCATTATCCACAAAGTCGACGCGAGCGCCCGCATCCAGCAAGATACGAACGATGTCAGCGTGACGCCGATAGACCGCTTCCGCTAAAGGAGAAATGCTCCTCAGATTCCGCCGGTTAACATCAGCGCCATTTTCGATCAAGAGCACAACGGTTTCCGTATGGCCTCCCCGTGCGGCATAGAGCAACGGGGTGTTTCCGAATCGATTCCGCATATTGACCATCGCACCTTCTTCCAACAGCGCTCTCACCGTTCCCGTCTTCCCTTCCTTTGCAGCATCCAAGAGGAGAAAATCCTGTTCGCGATCGGCTCGAGCGGAAGTGATGACTAAAATCGCAGCCATCAGACAGACATATCGCATATAGGCTTGTACCATCTCGATAGTTCTCCTTTCTTCGGATTTGATATAGCCGTACCGGGGAACAACGATTAGAAGTCAAAGGAAGCCGAAAAGTTAGTTGTTTTAGTTAATAATCCCTCGAATGCGTCGCCAAGGTGTCTATATGGGCGGCGACGCCGCTGGCCAAGCCTCTGAGATTGTAACCACCTTCAAGAACCGAGACCAGACGACCATGACAATGTTTGTCGGCGATATCCATAGTCCGTTGCGTGATCGCCACATAGCCATCATCCGTCACATCAAAACAGCCCAGCAAGTCGCCCTTCTTGCTGTCGAAGCCGGCTGATATGAGAACCAGATCCGGCTCAAATGCATCGGCGGCCGGTAGCAGTTGTTGATCAAAGGCCGAGACGATATCCCTGTCTGTCGCGCCGCAGTCCAGGTGCACATTGATATTGTACCCATAGCCTGGCCCACTCCCCTTCCGGCGCGGATCACCTGTGCCTGGATAGGCATAATAGTCGTGGGTAGAGAAATACAGGACACTTGCGTCATCATAAAAAATTGATTCCGTCGCATCGCCATGATGATAATCCCAATCCACGATCAAGACCTTATTGATCCCATGCACTGCCTGTGCGTATCGTGCCGCAATGGCGACCGTATTATAAAAGCAGAACCCCTCTACCTTGCCGGAATTCGCCGCATGGTGACCTGGGGGGCGTACGGCACAGAACGCATTATCTAGGCGACTCTCACAAACCTCGTTAACGGCAGCCAATGCGCCCGCAACGGCGTGCATCGCAACAACATGGGATTTGCCGTAATGGACACGGATGGATTCAATATGGTGCCTATCATGTACCCTCAACATATCCTGATGTACGTCCTCAAAAGGCTGGACCCTGACAACGTCATGAATCAGCCCAGTTTGCTGCATATTGTCCCTGATCGCGACCAAGCGCATTGGCGACTCCGGATGCCCGGGAGACAACCAGTGCGACAGGTAGAGTTCTTCAAACACATAACCAGTCCGTAAACGGTCTCCTTGTACAGCGGCCGGCGCTTGGCCGGCATGCAATGTACGCTGCCAGAGTGGTAACGCGCCTGCCGCCAGCACGCCTGACAGGCACTTGATAAAGGATCTTCGCTTCATGGCCTGGGGCCTATTCCCTTGCGTTGCGACCGTTGGGCCACAATATTTCGTAAAAATATTGCTAATGTTCTTAACATGTTAGAAGTCATACTTTATGCTACAATTTAATCGTGGTTTTCAACGTGATAGAGATACTCCGCCGATGCAGGCCAGCCCGATGAAGTATACGGTGTTTGCATTTCTGCTCATGGCATCTCCGTTATCTGTGCTCGCGGAGTGGGGTGTCATGAACCTTATTGACGCCGACACCAACGAAAAGACAACCATTGCATACACCAAGAATGCGGCAGGCTACACCCTGGAGATCTATCAGGATAGGGAGGGCGTTATTCACTCACGCTTCACGATCAATGGCGGATTTAACATCCTGTCGCAGAACACCTGCCCAACTTTCCAGGTCGACAAACACAAACCAACAAATCTCTCAATTAATGATGAATTGTGTGTCCCCGATAAGAAATCAGCCGATTTTATTCTGGGTTACGTTGAAAATAACAAAGTCGTCTCGAGGCCCTTACACTATGTCATGGTTGGAAAATCTATCGTATATCGATTTAACCTCGAGAACGGAGGATACGGAGAGACGGAATTTTCCTTACAAGGCTCCATGCGGGCACTCATAGGCACCCTGGGACTCGAGATCGAGGTGGTGCCTACCGACCGCTGATCAGCTGTCAACGAAACAGCCCACGCATCAATCCGCTGACCATTCTCTGCGTGCTCGTAAGCGACTGATATATGAGCTCGCTTATGCAATATCCCAGCAGAGTAGGCTACCATAAGCCCGTCAACGCGCTGACCTTTGTATACTGCTCTTACGATGCAAGTTCGCTGTATCAACAGCCTGACGGATATTTCTGCCGCTGATTGGAATCGGTTGACTGACGATTCGAATCCCTTTCTAAAGCACGAGTTTCTTGCTGCGCTTGAACAGCATCACTGTCTCGAGGAGAACGGCTGGCAGCCTTCCCATATCGTCGTCAGCGAACAGGGCCGGCTTAGAGGCGCCATGCCACTCTATCTAAAGTGGAATTCCTTTGGTGAGTTCGTGTTCGATTGGACGTGGGCCGAAGCATATCAGCGTGCTGGTGGCATCTATTATCCCAAGCTGGTAGCAGCTATACCGTTCACGCCGGTTACCGGGCCAAGGCTATTGGTTGCCCAAGCCAATGAGGGGCAAACGCAGATCACCGGGGCACTCATCGATGGCGCTCTTAATCTGGCGCGCCAGCTTGACGTCTCATCGCTACATTGCCTCTTTACCACCACAGAAGATACCGACCAACTGGAACAAAACGGTCTAATGCGCCGCGTAGGCTACCAGTATCACTGGTCAAACCGACCTTATCGAGACTTCCAGGAGTTTTTAGATTCTCTAACTTCAAAGAAACGCAAACAAATAAAGCGAGAGCGCCGAACGGTACGAGAGGCCGGTATTCACATAGACATCCTGACTGGCGACCAGATCAATGACCAACACTGGGATACGTTCTACGGGTTTTATTGCTCAACCTTTTACCGCAAGTGGAACCAGCCGCGACTGACGCTCGATTTTTTCAAGTCAATGGGGAGCAAGCTCGCAAGTAACACAATTTTGCTGTTAGCGCGCCAGAAATCCCGGTATGTCGCTGGAGCCCTATGCCTTCGTGGAAAGGATACGCTGTTCGGGCGCTATTGGGGTTGCAGCGAACCGTTCACGAACCTGCATTTTGAGATGTGCTACTATCAAGCCATTGAATACTGCATAGCGAACAAACTAAAACGCTTCGAGGCGGGCGCTCAAGGAGAGCACAAGCTTAGTCGCGGCTTCGCACCGGCGCGAACCTGGTCAGCTCATTGGATACGAGATGCCAGCTTTCACAGAGCGGTTGAAGATTTTCTTTTACGAGAACAGCAGATCGTCGATCGCTATATCGGTTCATTGAACCAACACGCCCCATTCAAACAGGTATCCGTTTGACTCTGGACATCGTTTGAACAACATAATCTTAAAGAAACCAAGCAAGGGCTGTCGCACCATCCGCTAATTGCCGCTTGTTAAGCAACAGCCCACCACGACGAGCAGCGCTGTGGTATCTTAAGTTATGTCGCACAAACTTTACTGGCTATCAGCACACGTGTTCGCCGATGAATTTCCCGATGTAACACAAGCACTGACTGAGCCTGATGGTCTACTGGCGATTGGCGGCGATCTTGAAACTGGACGGCTACTCAATGCCTACCAAAAAGGAATCTTCCCATGGTACAGCGAAGGCCAACCCATACTTTGGTGGTCGCCCAATCCGCGTTCTGTATTATTTCCGCAAGATCTAAAGATCTCGCGCACGTTGCGCAAGCTATTGCAAACGCAGCAGTTTGAGGTGACATTTGATCAGGCTTTCCATGATGTTATGTTAGGATGTGCGGAACCAAGAGATGATCACATCGGAACATGGATTACTCACGATATGATAGACACCTATAATCAGCTTCATGCTCAAGGACATGCGCACTCACTGGAATGTTGGCACGAGGGTAACTTAGTCGGTGGTCTTTATGGCGTGGCATTAGGCCGCGTGTTTTTTGGCGAATCGATGTTTAGCCACAAAAGCAATGCCTCTAAAGTTGCGCTTGTTTATCTTGTTAGACAATTACTGAAATGGGATTTCAAATTAATCGACTGCCAGGTTCACTCCAAGCACTTAGAGAGCCTTGGCGCTGTAAAGATACCGCGGAAACAGTTTGTTGATTTATTGGAACAATGGTGCACTCCCGTTAAACAACACTTTGGCGAACAAACAATCGCCGATAGGTTATGAATAAAGCCGCCTACACTGCGAAATTAAACTTTTACGCTACACCACCGCATGAGTGCAGCTATCTACCCGACAGAGAAGCGGTCACTCTCTTTGCTGATCCTCGATTTCAAAAATCGAATGGACTCTACGCGACGCTAACCAACTACGGGTTTCGACGCAGTGGTGAGCATCTCTACCGCCCGAGATGTCCGAGTTGCAGTGCGTGTGTTCCAGTCAGGCTGCCCGTCACCGAGTTTCGACCACGACGAAGCCAGCGCCGAACGTGGCGCCGTAACCAGGATCTCGCGGTATCGCCTGTTACCTCCGAGTATCGCGTTGAACATTTCCATCTTTATCAACGCTACATGGCAAAACGCCATAAGGGCGGCGGGATGGACAATCCTAGCCCCCAAAACTATATAGATTTTTTGACTTCGAGTTGGTCAGACACTGTATTCTACGAAGTGCGCCTGGACAGCCAATTGCTTGCGATTGCCGTGATTGATCGTCTTCCGACAGCCCTATCTGCCGTTTATACCTTCTTTGACCCCGACTATCAGGAACGCAGCCTTGGGAGATTTTCAATCCTGTACACAATCAGAGAAGCGACTCGCCTTGGGCTGCCCTGGGTTTATCTCGGCTACTGGATAAACAAGTGTGAAAAGATGCGATACAAGGATGAATATCAACCCCTTGAGTACTTCCGCAACGGGAAGTGGTTACGCCAGAAAGATAATCATAAATAGTATTTTGCGACAATCACTGAATTAGGGCACAATTCATCTTTTTTGCAACGAACTATTGGCAGACGAAGTAACACTGCATGCCAAAAGAAGATCACATTGAGATGGAAGGCACCGTTATTGAGACGCTGCCAAATACTATGTTTAGGGTAGAATTAGAAAATGGTCACGTGATCATCGCCCACATTTCAGGAAAAATGCGAAAGCACTATATACGCATCCTCACCGGTGATAAAGTGACTGTTGAATTAACACCATATGACCTGACAAAAGGTCGCATTACCTACCGCACGCGCTAACGTGCCCGGGCGCACATTTACCCATTTCATAGACAAGATGACAAGCAATTCGGAAGGTGGCGTATTGCATTATGCCGGGTTCCCTTTTGCGGCAGAATTGATCTGTGCACGGACAGCATCGAGCAGCCCTCGAGACGCCGCATTGATCAACCCCAAAACGCGCTCAAAGCCATCGACGCCGCCGCCATAGGGATCAGGGATATCTAACGGTTCCCCATCACTAGCGTACGTCATAAATAGCCTGAGCTTATGCGTTTGCTTTGGCGGACACGATAACAAGAGGTCGTGATAGTTCTGCCTGTCCATGGCAACGATAAAATCAGAGCGCCAAAAGTCCGCCTCCTCTATTCTGCGAGCTCGCACGTCACTTATATCAATGCCATGTTTGGCCGTTGTGGATTGCGCGTTAGGATCTGGCGGCTGACCAAGCTGAAATGCGTGGGTACCAGCTGAGTCGATATAGACAATTTCTTGCAAATTCGCGTCGCGAACAAGTTTTGAGAACACGCCTTGCGCAATCGGTGAACGGCAAATGTTCCCCATGCAAACAAACAACACCTTCATGATGATCCTTGCAATGAGCTGAGTGATAGCTTAATGGCTGAAGCTAAAGCTTGTCTTTCAAATAAAACAATTCTTGCACCCTCAGCAAATCTTCCTCCGTGTCGACAGCGTGCCCAGGTTTTTCAGTCGCCTCCTCCACGTAGATCTTGCCGCCATAGAACAGAATACGGAGCTGCTCCAGAGACTCAGTACGCTCGAGGGTACAAGGAGATAATTGCGCAAAACGCTTGAGATAACCCGCCCGGTACGCATAGATCCCAATGTGACGATAGAAAATTGCATCTATGGGTAGCCCGATCGATCGTGACCTGTCATCAAAGTCGGTTTGTGCCCACGGAATTGGGGCCCTGCTAAAGTACAAAGCGTAACCCTTATTGTTGAGCACCACCTTGACGGTATTGGGATCAAACAGCACCTCTTTATCTTCAATGCGCTCGCATAAACTCGATACATCCGCATCAGGATGTGACTCCAGCCCCGCCGCTACCTGCTTGATGAGGCTTGCTGGCATCTGCGGTTCATCACCCTGAAGATTGACAATGATTGTATCGTCAGGTTCATCACGCCTTGCCACAACCGAGGCAATCCGTTCAGTCCCAGACTGGTGCTCGCGGGCCGTCATCTGCGCGATAGCGCCAAAGGCCTCTGCAGCAGCGATAATTTCGGGAACATCAGTCGCGATGCTGACTTCTTCAGCACCGGATGCAAGCCCACGTTCATAAACATGCTGGATAAGGAACTTACCGGCTATTTTCTTCAATGGCTTACCTGGAAGGCGCGACGAAGCATAGCGTGCCGGAATAATGACTTTAAAGCCCAATTATCACTCCTAAAGTTTCAGGGAACTGGCGGCCTGCGTGGTCTTTTAAACTTCTTCCCCTGCTTATGACCTTGGCAGGTCAAAGCGATGGGCCATGAGTTAGCCCGTTTTAATTCGTTTCAGCAGGGATAGTAATCGGTACCCAAAAACATCCGGTAGTTCAGCCTTTATCGCCATGTACCAGTGTTCTGGACCAACAAAGTGTTGACATTTCACTGCGTCCTTCTCCGTCATGACGACCGGAAGTCCGTCGTCAAAGCATATATCGTCTTTGGCGTATACATAGTGGTCCGGAAACACATGATTAATTACGCGTAGCCCTTTACTGCGCAGCATTGAAAAAAATCTTGCCGGGTGTCCAATGCCGGCAATTGCGTGCACGCTCTGTCCTCGAAAACTATCGAAGGGTCGCACGATACTTTCATCCTTGATGGATCGAAATGGCTGAGCCTCGTAATGCATAGCAAACTCTCCCCGACCCGCTATTCCATTCGTGACCACCATATCAACCGAATTCAGCCGATTAACGGGCTCGCGTAATGGGCCGGCGGGTAAACATCGCCTGTTACCATGGCGACGAACCCCATCTACGACAGCAATCTCAATGTCGCGCCCTAACATCAGATGCTGGAGCCCATCATCGCTGACGATAATGTCAATGTCGGAATACTTGGTGAGCGCCTCGGCGGCAGCATATCGATCGGGCCCAACCGCGACCGGACACTGGCTATGACGTGCCATCACCAGGGCCTCATCGCCCACCATGGCCGCGTCGCTATCGGGCCTAGCTTGTTGCGGCCAATGCTTCGCCCCACCGCCGTAACCGCGGGCCACAATCCCTGGCTTATAATTTTCCCCTTTAAGAAACTCTGTCAACCATATGACTAATGGGGTTTTCCCTGTCCCACCAACCGTGATGTTACCGACCACGATTACAGGCACCGGTAACGGGTGGGCCGTCATCAACCCGGTCACATAGGCCTGGCGCCTGAGGGCCGCCGCGCCGCGGTAGACCCAGGCCAAGGGCGCCAGGACTAAACCAAGCGGGTGCTTGCTATACCAGATCTCTTCCAAATGTTCGACCAAAGACACCGTGGCGTGAAACCTAAACGCGCGCCGGTCGGACAGCATCCCACTCTACAGGGAAATAAACGCACAGGGGTGCAGTGCGATTATTGGGAATCATCAGTCTCGACGACTATCTGGGTCATAAAACTCAGCCGCCTCAACCCAAGCTGGCGGGCCGCATCCATAACCTTTACGACCGATTGATGCCTTGCCTCGGCGTCGGCATTGATGATGATCGGCGGCTCGTCCATGCCTTCAGCCGCTTGGGCGATAGCTTGTTTGATGGCAGGTACTCCTGAATCAAGCAACACTCTGCCACTAACGTAAATGCGGCCTCGACCATCAATGGAGATTTCCACCACATCAACTTCTAATTCTTTGGCCTTTTCACTCGCCTCCGGCAACGTAATGTTGATCTCCGATTCCCGCTCAAATGTCGTCGACACCATGAAAAAGATAAGCAAAAGAAACACTACATCGATAAGCGGTGTGAGGTTGATTTCGACGTCTTGTTGCTGTTGTGGCCGAAAGTTCATCTAAATAGAACCTCAATTCGGATTGTCACTTTCCCTTTCCCCATGCATCACATCGACCATCACCAATGCTTCTTCCTCCATCGCAACGACCAATTCATCTACTTTGCCTCTAAAATAGCGGTAGAACATGAGCGTCGGGATAGCCACTGACAGTCCCGCAGCTGTTGTGAGTAGCGCCTCCGATATACCTCCAGCGAGTATGCTTGGGTCGCCTACTCCATAGGCCGTGATGACCGCAAACACCTTGATCATGCCGATAACAGTGCCGAGCAATCCCAGCAACGGCGTGATAGCTGCTATCGTGCCCAGGGTATTCAGGAAACGCTCCAGATTGTGTGCCACGTGACGACCAACTTCTTCGATGCTTTCCTTCATCACTTCTCGCTCATGTTCGCGGTTGACGAGCCCCGCTGCGAGTATTCGCCCCAGCGGCGAAGCGATGCGAAGTTCATGAATACGTTTCGTATCCAAATCGCCTCCTTTTACCCATTGCCACACCTGCGCAACGAGATTAGCCGGGGCGACGCGTTTCTTCTGAAGGGACCAAAAGCGTTCTGCAACGATCGCCAAAGCAATAATGGAACATAACAAGATCGGCACCATCACCCACCCACCTGCTTTCATGAGCTCTAACACGTCGCAACCGTCTCCTTATGGCCCCTCAAAATGTCGGGCCAAATGTAACAAACCTTTGTCAAAACGGGAAGAAGACCGTCGGGGATCCCTGCCTCGTACGGTCTTCGTGCTTGCGCTCGGGGTACTATCAAACGGTTGAGCCTAAAAACGCGTATTCCAGAAATGGCGCTCTGCCTGACGATAGGTCTCGGGAGTCGAAACGCGATCGTTGAGCCTGAAGGTTATGGCGCCGTGACGGGCTGTATCCAATATGTGGACGTCTCTCTGCCTGTACCGGTCAATTATATCCGTTTTTGGGAAGCGGAATCGATTACGGTAACCGACGGGGAACAATACGTAATCCGGACTGACAACGTCGATAAATGGCGGGCTAGACGACGTCTTGCTCCCGTGGTGTGGCGCGATTAAGACAGTCGTGCTTGCGATCTCCGGATGAGATTTCAGCAGACGCCGCTCGGCACTCACTTCGATATCGCCACTCAAGAGTATGGTCCCGCCTGCGGCCGATATCTTCAGCACACAAGAGCGATTATTGTGAGATCGACGGCTCCGATCCGGCGGATGAATTATCTCAAAATCGACGCTGTTCCACCGCCATGATTGACCATCCATACAGTAAGTAACACGGCTATGCTTTACGCGGTTCGGGACACTGGTCAATATGCGTTCAACGGGTATCTGTTCTAGAAGACTCTTCGCGCCACCAATATGGTCATTATCGCCGTGGCTGATGACAAGCGTATCGAGTTCGTTGATACCATGGTAGCGCAGATAAGGCACTACCACCGCGCTGCCGGCATTGAATCGTGCACTAAACCGCGCCCCCGTATCGTAAACCAATACATGATCACGCGTGCGTGCAACCGCCGCGAGACCTTGCCCCACATCCAAAAGGGTGAACCATAATTCGCCTTCCGCCGGCCTGCTTGCTCCGGGAAAGAACAGCGGGAATAACCAGATGAGCCCAACCCAACGCGCCGGGACACCGCGGGGTAAGAGCAATATTGCTACGCCCATGACACTAACAAGCAACGCCCAAATTAACGGCGGTGATTGCTGCCACGTAGCGAAATCGAGCTTTGACAGCCAGTCAAGAAATGGCCAGAGCAAGGCAAGGGCATTCCCGGAGAGTTTCAATAATGCCGTGCCAAATACATTGAACGGGATGATGGTGACGGTGCCAAGCAGTACGAGTGGCACGACAACCATACTGACCCAAGGCACGGCGACGAGATTCGCCACCATGCCCACGACGGGATATTGCTGAAACCAGACAATCAGCATGGGCAATAGGCCGACTGCTACGAGCCACTGTACACAGCCAAATCAGCCCTTCCCTATCAAAGACATACAGCCCTTATAACTTTCTGTATTAATTAAGAAATATCTCGTTTGTAACAATGCGGAACCGTTTGCAATTTGATGAAACATTTCGTATTGTTTCAGTCAATTCGTTACCTTTTTGTTACCTAAACAGGTGATATATGCCTAAGCAGAAATTCACGGCGCGCTGGATTGAATCCGTGCCCTCCCCTAGTAATGGGCAAGTAGACTACTTCGATGCTAATCGCATTGGAAGGGGCCGCAGTTTCGGAATGCGGGCATCTGCTGGCGGAAGCAAAAGCTGGTTTGTCATGTATCGGAATCTGGGGAAACTGAAGCGACTTACTTTCGGAACCTACCCTGAGCTGGGGCTCGCTGACGCTCGCGAGGAGGCAGACCGGCAGGTGAAGGCCATTATAGAAGGGCGTGATCCAGCTCAAGAGAAGCAGGACGAGAAACACGCCATGACCGTTAGGGCCCTTGCAGGCGAGTATCTGGAGCGGCACGCAAAGCGGCACAAAAAGACCTGGCGGCAGGACGATCAGATTATCAGACGCGATATATTGCCAGCATGGGGCGACCGCAAGGCCAAGGATATCAAGCGACGCGATGTAATTGCTGTGCTTGAAACAATCGTGGCTAGGGGCTCTGGGATGCAGGCTAACCGCACCCTTGAGGTAGTGCGGAAGATGTATAATTGGGCCATTGAAACGGACTTGCTTGAGTACAACCCCTGCTTTCAGGTAAAGAAGCCTGTCAAGCCTCAGCCGCGAGATCGGGTATTCTCAGAGAGCGAAATTCGGGCATTCTGGGGCGGTTTAGACAAATCGCGCATTCGTTTACCC
>JAPUIX010000019.1 GCA_027296625.1 Gammaproteobacteria bacterium
CGTCGGTATCATGTTCTATCCGGGCCGCGGATTCGGCTGGAGTGGGTGAGCCCAAGAGTATCCGATAAGGCCACAAGGCTCAGGATGAGCACGGAGGTGAGTGCGAGGCGCCTCATATGAGGAAAGGAGCAGTTGGACCAACTTTTGCGATTCTAAGCGCCTTCGTCTTGGCGGCCTGCCAAGGCGTCGACGAAATTGGCCCTGGCATACCGGGCATCGAGATCGGCACTGTCGAAGTGGATCAGCCGACGCTTGTCTCGCTCGGCTTCAATCTCCCGATCATTAGTGGTGACGATAACTACAATGCGGTCGCCCTGGTAGAATATCGCGAACAAGGGGTGGCCAGCTGGATCCCGGGTCTTCCATTTCTACGTGTGCGCCCGGAGTTTGCGAATGTCGCGCGGGAGGAGTCCTTTGCCGGCAGCATCTTCGGGCTTAAAGAAAACACGACTTATGAGGTCAGGATCAGCGTTGTCGATGCCGATGGCGGCGACACAGTCCAGACACTTACTGTCGCAACGCGTGGGTTACCTAAGTCGGTCCCTGCGAAACCAAATATCATCAATGTCTCAAATGCTTCGGAGCTAACGAACGCTCTTGCGAGAGCAGCACCTGGAGACGTGATTACGCTTAGGCCCGGGACCTATGTTGGCGACTTCATAGTTGAGAGTGGTGTCAACGGTACTCCAGGGAATCCGATATTCGTCCGGGGTAGTGATCGGGACGCCGTAATCTTAAGGGGTCAGAACGGGCACGGGTTTCAGATCCATGGCAGTTACTTCACCCTTGAGGATGTTACCGTCGAAGCAGGTGAATCAGGCATTGGGATACTTGCCAGGGACAGCGAATGGACAGTCATTCGCCGGACGAGGATCACTGATGTCGACAAGGGTATCTTGCTCACCCACGGTACGAATCGTAATTTTACCATCTATGATAATGTTCTTGAAGGCCGAAACTCGTGGCCGGTCATCGACCGGTCCACATGGGGTGATGAGGGCATCGCCGTTACCGGTGAAGGGCACGCAATATTCCACAATACATTGTCTGGATTCGGTGATGCGCTGGGGCTGAGTCGCTTCAGCGATATTCCAAATCGATCAATCGATTTCTACAGAAACGAAGTTTTATGGACTGGGGACGACGGCATCGAGCTAGACGATGGCGAGCGCAATGTTAGGGCCTTCGAGAACAGAGTCACGAACTCTGCCACGCTGATTAGCATTCAGCACAATTACGACACCGGTGGGCCGATCTTCGCGTTTAGGAATGTCGGGATAAACCAGGCACGAATGCCGTTTAAACTCAATGATTCACCCTCCGGGTTTTACTTGCTCCATAACACCTCGGTAAAAACACTGGGTGCCGATGAGTGGCTCTGGGTGCAGTACAACAACGGCCCCGTCCAGAACTTCCATTTGAAGAACAATCTCCTTGTTAGTCTGGCACCCCGGTCGCGTGGTGTCCGGTTCGAGGCGCCCATAAGTGACGCGGTGTTCGACTACAACGGCTACCATCCTTTCGGTCGCGATCGAACTTATGAGCGCCACGGTGTCTTCCTCAGGCGGGTCCCGTTTGAAAGCACGATCTCACTCGGGCCGGACTATACGAGCTTCGCTTTGCCACAGAACGTCATTTTGAAAACTTCCTCGAAAGCAATTGACGCAGGCGTCAGGATTCTCAACATCAACGACGGATACAGCGGCGATGCGCCGGACCTAGGGGCATATGAGCGCGGCGCCCCAATCCCGAGATATGGCGCTCGCTGGTAGGCGGCAGATTTTGGGCCTATCCGGGCCGCGGATTCGGTTGGAGCAGGTGAGCCCAAGAGTATCCGATAAGGCCACAAGGCCCGAGACGCCCTTCGTGCTACCATCGTTGGCAACCAGGGGAGCCTTCTCGGGCATCTCGGCTTAAACGGGATCTGCGGTAGCTGGGCCCTAGGTTTTCGCTAACCGGATGCCGCCCGCTCTGGCTTCGCTCCGGGCACGGCCGAACGTGTATCCCCGCTTTCTAGCATTTTAAGCCGCCTGCGTGCGGTCATTACCAGAATGAAGCTGGGAAGGGGATCGCGCCAATCAAAGTAGGCCCACGCTTGCACCTTAGGCAGTCGCTTCGCAAGGCTCCAAAGCTCGCGCCCCAGGCTGATGTCACGGCGGTTTTTCCATAAAGAATAAACGTAAGCCTCAAGCCAGATCCAGTTCACTCCTTCCCGGTAATCTCTTGGATACGACTTTTCAATATTGGCGCCCGAGAACACCTGATACAGCGCGGTGGGCATGTCTAATCCTATCGCCGTGGAAAGCCTAGTAGCCCGTACGAACCGACAGTCGGCCTTGATGAATTTCAAGCGTTTATCGACAGAATCCCGTTTCAGCTCCACCGTGACAGCGCCAGTGTAACGGGTATGGCGTACGAAACGAGTGGCTAGTTCGATCGCTTCTGGGTCGTAAACGCTTTCACAATAGGCATTGGCGCCGAGTTCGTATGGGTGCTTGGACCGACCCTTGGCGTATAGCTGTAGCTGTATTCGACGCACACAATAGGCCACTACCGGCTCATGGTTTCTGTCGACCACCATTGAGACGCCGATACAGTTGTCTGCGCCGCCCGTCACCACTTCTTCGATAAGAGGGTACTCACCAGTATCGTTACGGATCTTTTCGCACCTCGCACGCACCGTCGTGGCGTCCGTCCCTGCCGAGGCAACTCGACGCAGGGTCCCGGCATCGGCTGCGCCTATATCCCACATGCGGATCTTCAGAACGTAGGCACGCTCCTCAAAATCAAGATTTGCTAGTACCTGCTCCAGTTCAGTCATGTTAGAGGGTTTGAAATGTTGGGGAGCCTCAATTCCAGCTTCTCGCGCGAGCCGACAGGCTTCCACCTTGTCCATCAGGGGCATCAAGATCTCCCAAGGCGGTACCGTAACGGTAAAGACTTTGGAAAGCGCAGCATGATTCTGGGAAACGAGGGTCAGGTAATATTCATTTGTCGGGACGAGTAGGCCACCGCCCGTCTCACCAATCTTAAGTAGGGTGTTGACCACATAAGTATGGTTTCCGTTTAGCAAGCAGCGATCCCGAATGTACCGTGAACCTCGCCAAAGCGCGGTTGGCGGAGAGTAATGATCAGCTACGTCCACGGGGATTCCCCGCTTGGCGAAAGAGCGGATAACTGCCGCGCTACGAGGATGCTCGGTCCCAAGAACCAGGGCGCGGATCGGCGGTGAAGCAACCTCGCGTGCTATTGCCTTGGGGCTGGCTCGGTTCGGTGCTACCGGTTCCATGATTCTGTATTCTCTCAACGTTCAATAAATCACAGGAGGCAAAGTGAATTGTTAATAAGACCTAACCTTATCATCTCTTAGTGTCTATTCAAGAATGAATAGGTTGAGTGAGCTGAGATTCCCCAGGTGGCTCCCCCAGGTTGCCGACGATGGTAGCACGAAGGGTGTTTCACCACAAATCCGGTGAAGAGCCCCGAAGTCCGGTTTTGGCTATAAACGGACCTTCTGAGCTTGCCGTGAGAATGTCCGCTCTCGGGCGGAAAGCAGACCTTCGATTTCAACGCCCGCTTTTCCGCCGATTACGTCCGCTTCAGCCCTAAGAGCGGACGTATCGACACAGTGACCGTGGAGTCTGCTCGTGACCCA
>JAPUIX010000020.1 GCA_027296625.1 Gammaproteobacteria bacterium
TATAGGCGGCCACCCTGTGTGGGTATCGTAGAGGACTGAAGCCTCCTAGCTGGCCATGTGGTCGGGAGGCTGGAACCAGGGGACTATCGATCTTTGTTAATTCTCACCGGACGGAGCCCTGAACCACTTTTGGAAAAATCCGCGACATGTCCAGACCATACCGGGGATCAGCTTTTACGCCATCTTCCGAGCCAGCTCCTGTTTCCCGCCCTTGATCATTCTCCCGGCAAACCAGGATGCTAATACACTGGGGACGACGCCTTGCGGAGTGAAGTTATAGTCACGTGCAACCTGGAGAGCGGGTAGCACAATCAGTAGCATCACCAGAGACGCGGTCGCCAAATTACGAAAAGAAGGTAGGGCACTATCCTGACGTAATTCGTTTTGCGTTGTTCGGCCATTCTTCTTTGCCGTAGGAATTATGAAAGACACCATTGGCCACTTTTGATCAGCCTGGCCATTGCATCCGCTGCGTACTCAGCAAAGGCATTATCGTCTAGCGCTGCCACTTCGCCGTTCTTGATGCGCAGGCGAGCGAGCAATGGGGCTACATTGCCGCCTAAGAAACCGCGTCCTTAGTAGCAGTATAGAAGCGCCAGCTATGCACTACTCATCGGCGCCGACAAACAGCGCTCACGAGCTTGTCGCCTGGAACGCCATGTCACAAATCGTATTTGCTGGCGCCCCCTGTGACTCAGGGGATCATCTTGTTTTCTATGCTCGAGAAGTCACTCTCCGCACCGTTGTCACCAATTGCTGTGACTGCAAAGTAGTGGGTGCCAGCCGCAAGACTATCAATTACAACGGTAGTATCGAGGGCGCTTACCGTGCAAACTGCCCGGGGATGGACCAGAGTAATTTCGTTCTGCCATATGGATTGATCGGTACAGTAGGGTGTGCCTCGTCAATCGGTGAGTACCCAGGAATACCATACACAGCTGTAGACGAGGAAAATATAAAATACTTTACACCGTGTTTCGCCATTGCTTCCAATAGGTTGAGTGTTCCGATCACATTGTTGCGATAGTAAAGTTCTGGATGCTGCATAGATTCGCCAACCAGCGATTTGGCCGAGAAATGCATAATGGCCGTAAATTGATCCTCGTTTAAAGTGCGGTCAACCTCCGCTCGCGTTAGCAGATCTCCCTCGATCAACTTTCCCCATCGAACGGCGTCCTCATGGCCCGTCGACAAGTTGTCAAACACCGTAACCTCAAAGCCAGCCGATGCTAGCATCTTGCACATATGGGCACTGATGTAACCTGCGCCACCTGTTATCAAAATTTTGCCTTTGCGGTCCAATTGGCCCCTAACTACAACGCTAACTAACTGCCGGGACGTTGTTCTTCTTGTTCAATGCCTTTCCCACTTGTCAGTAACGCTTCGAAGTATTCGATGGTCGGTACTAACCCTTCTTCCAAAGTCACGATAGGCTCCCAAGATAGCTTTTGTTTGGCAAGACTAATGTCGGGTTGTCGCTGTTTAGGATCATCAGGCGGCAATGGTTGCAGTTTGACGTCTGATCGGGAGTTTGTGAGGCTGATAATAATTTCCGTGAGTTCCAAAATCGAGAACTCGTTGGGGCTCCCTAAGTTTACTGGCCCGACAAAATTATCAGGAGAATCCATTAACCGGACAAAGGCCTCAATGAGGTCTGTCACATAACAGAATGAACGCGTTTGCGAACCATCTCCGTAGATGGTAATGGCCTCATTCTTTAGCGCCTGAACAATAAAGTTGGAAATCACGCGTCCATCGTTAGGGTGCATGCGTGGACCATAGGTGTTAAATATGCGTGCGACCTTAATACGAAGACCGTGTTGGCGATAATAGTCGAAGAAAAGAGTTTCCGCACAACGCTTCCCCTCGTCGTAACAAGCGCGGAGCCCCGTAGGATTGACACGGCCCCAATAGCTCTCGGGTTGCGGGTGAATCTCCGGATCACCGTAAACCTCACTCGTCGAGGCCTGGAAGATCTTAGCCTTTACTCGCTTGGCCAGCCCCAGCATATTGATTACACCGTGTACGCTGGTCTTGGTAGTCTGCACGGGATCAAACTGGTAGTGAATGGGCGATGCCGGGCAAGCGAGGTTGTAGATCTCGTCGACCTCCAGGTAGATCGGAAACGTGATGTCATGCCGAAGCAATTCAAACTTCGGTTTGTCAAACATATGCGCGATATTGTCCTTTGTGCCCGTGAAAAAGTTATCGATACACAAGACATCGTGACCCTCCGCAAGAAGCCTCTCGCACAGATGCGAACCGAGGAACCCCGCGCCACCCGTGATTGCTATCTGTTTCTTGCCGGAAACACTTTTCATTTGGTCTTCACCTCAGGCAAAACGCTTTATAAAAGGCCCCGATTATGGCTAGCCGTTACACCACGCGGGTGTAGAAGAATGGGGCTGTATGATGAGAGCTGCCCACTCAGATAGTTTACACATAGCAGCAGCCAAGCTCGGCGGATATGATTCCTATAACACTTGAATTTATCCGTCACTATTGCCGAAAATGGCTCTGTCCTGTACGAAGACTATCGAGTGGTAAGGATGAGGGCCAATCAATGATCTATCCTATCATCGTATCTGGTGGATCGGGTACCCGACTGTGGCCCCTTCCCAACCTTCCCCGACAAGTGGGGCAGGGGTAATTCGTGCCCCTCTCCAGCCCTCCCAGATGAAGCGGGAAGGGCAACAGCTGGCCACGGGGCAATCTTAATAATAGTTGCATTCCGAATAAATACTTGTACCTTGTTCCTTGCAACTCGTTACTCGTACTAATGAAAACATGAAAATCTTGGGGATCTCCGCATTTTATCACGATAGTCCAGCGGCACTATTGTGCAACGGGACAATCGTGCGGGCGGCTGCCGGCATCGAAAAAGCGACGGGCTATCGAACGTTACCTGTATGAGGTAATAGCGGCGACGATGCCGATACTCCCATATAACCAACCAGCTGCCACTTGGCATGGCGAGGAGAAAGCTCGATTGATAGGAAAGGGACAAACACCCTTGTTCGTTGACGGCCAGATCGCTGCGATTGCCAAGCAAAACGATCTCGTACTGGTCACCCGAAACCTGCGTGACTTTAAAATGTTCAGGGGACAGAAACTTGAAAACTGGCTCAAGCAATAGGTCGCAAACTGCTCTACCAGTTAGTAAGAGAGTAGAGGAATGCCCCCCAACTCTCCCCAACGGGTGGGGAGGGAAAAGGTTGAAGCATAAGTCAGATGGACCATGTAATTCCTGAACTGGATCGTAAAGGCTTGCGAGAGTTCGGGCTTGTTACGGGCGGCATCATCGCCGGCCTATTCGGACTTTTCTTTCCCTGGGTGTTTGACGTTGCGATTCCGTACTGGCCCTGGATCGTCGGCGGGACGCTCGGTGCATGGGCATTGATTGCACCATCAACATTACGATCATGCTATCGAGCATGGATGCGTTTCGCGCTTATACTGAGCCGCATCACCACACCGTTGATAATGGGGCTGGCATATGGCCTGGTGATTATCCCGACAGGCTTTATAATGCGCGCCATTGGCCGCGACCCGATGGCACGGCGATTCGATGAAAAAGCTGAAAGCTATCGAATACCAAGTAAAAAGCCTCCCAAAGACCAGGTGGAGAGACCATTCTGAATTCGTGAACCGTAATCCGTGAGTGGTGAACCGTACATCCGTAAACCGAATGACTCTGGACCAAGGACTCCAGACTCTGGACTGTATGATGATTGAATTTTTGCAGGACCTTTGGGCGTTTATGCGCGTGCGTAAGAAATTCTGGCTCGCACCAATCATCATTGTGATGGTGTTGCTCGGAGCACTAATCGTTTTGAC
>JAPUIX010000021.1 GCA_027296625.1 Gammaproteobacteria bacterium
TAGCGTAGCATCGCTTGCAAGGGCCCGAGCCTGGTGTTGGTCCTGAGCACGGTGATGCCGTCGAAGCGGGCCTCGGCCTCAGCCTTCGCATGGTCGATGGCAAAGTGCGGCCCGACCCAGCCAGGCCGTCTTGTAGGAGCCGAGGCCGAGTTGCCAACAAAGCTGAAAGGCCGAGATACCGTTGGAATGGGTGGCCATCAGGTAGGCCGCCCAGAACCAGATACTCAGCGGCAGTTTTCTGCCATGCATGATGGTCCCTGCCCGGAGCGAGGTCTGGCGGCGGCACTGACGGCATTCGGACATGGTGTGAAAAATTAGGCTGGATAGGCGAAACCGGATCGCTGCAGCTATACAAAGCTCAAACTGCCCTTACGAATTTGAAAAAGGAAAAACTTGTCAAAAAACAACGCGGGAAGTAGAAGCGATATATCGTTCGCTTTGACGACGTCTACGGGCGGACTGCGGTAAATTTCTAATTGATATCCGGCGCGTTCTAACGAACTTGTTCACCCGGATCTGGCTTCATCCGAGATTAACCCGACACTTGCAGATGACTTTGCGTGCCGATCCAAAATGCTCGACGAGACTAAATCGTGATACGCCTGTCCCTAATAGTGATCGGCGGCCCGGTCAAGACACGGGTTTTCGGGCGGCCGCCTCGCCGCACCTTCTTCAAAGGTGATCTCGTAAGTTTGGCCGGCATCGTTGCTGAAGACCAACCGTTCTCGTCCGCTGAACTCGGCGGCCACGTCGCGGGCGAAGGCGTAGCGCTTTGGCGCCTTAACCGCCAGCTCGTCCGAAGGAGTGAAAAATTCGTCGAATACGAAAACGCGCCCACACCGCTCTCGGGTTTCGTCGATAAAGAACTGCAGGAGATTGGGGCCGACCCGTTCACCGGAGGCCACGCGCGAACGCGCAGGGCCTGACATGGCAATAATGCGCGTGCCGGCAGCGTAACGGATAAAATGCTCCAGACGAGCATCTTTTCCTATCAAAACCACGAGATCGTCTTGCGTGGCGTTTGCAATGAGCCACGCGGCCTTGGCCCTCAGATAGTCGCCTTTGCTACTTTGCACGATGCCCATGCCGCCGAATGTGTTGTACAGCAGGGTTAAGATCAACAAGGCGGCAGGGGCCCGAGCTCGGCGAGAGCTTACGCAGGGCTCCACCACGTAGATCGCAAACAGCATCGCCAGAGGCAACAGCATTAGGATCTTGGACTCGAAGCCGCCGGGTTGCAGCCAGCCAACCACGGCTGCGAAAACCGCAAGCCAGACGAGGCAGTATGCGATTCGCCGATTGAAAGGGTGGGGCACGCCAGCGCCGATCGCTCTCCACAAGGCCCAAAGCAGGGCGGCCACCACCGTGGGTAAGATGATGACCGGCAGGTATACGAACGGTCGGAACTGCGCCGCCGCGTAGATTTCCTCCTTGAGCGGCCTCCATGGCTGCATCTTGGCGACGGCCGCAGCAAATTCGTCAATCCCATAAATCCAGTTGGTTGACAGGATCATATGGCCGCTGGAGATCACGGACTGCACGAGTAGGTTGGTGTCCAGCGGCTTGATGGGCAATTCGGACGACCGGCTGGCGACGAATTCGATCACGGCGAGTGGGGCTAGTGGGTCTGGCTTCGAGACCATATAGGCCACCACATAGCCGAGCACGACGACCGCCGAGCCGAAGGCGCCGTATGCGACCAGCCAAGCAAGACGATCGCGGGCGAGAAAAAGCACGGGGATCGCGAGAAATAGTGGAATTGCATTGGGTTGATAGTACAGCACCGCGGCGCCCGCCAGCAGCGCCGCTGGCAAAACGGACGGCCACCGGCCATGCGCTCGCTTGTCGGCGTCGAAAACTAGATTGAGCACCGCAACGATAAGAAAGGCCGAGGGTGCATAGAGTTCGCCCTCGGCAGCGTAGCGCCAGAACCCATATGACACGCCGAGCATCCCGGCGGTCAGCCAACTGGCCACCGCGCTCACACCGAAGCCGCGGGTAAGCAAACGCACCAACAGCAACAAGCACAGCGCGGCGGACACCACGCTTACGATCCATACAACCGCATAGCCAGTCAGGTCGAAGCCCAGGGCGTTAGCGGAGACGAAGAGCAGGCGGTTGATGACGTGATAGAGAATCGACCGCGTGTCGAAGATCTCGGTCAGTCCATATTGCTGCACCGCGAGCGCATACCAGTAAGCGTCCCAGCTTTCATAATGATTCTCCGGCGCTGTCAAAGCGTAGAATGCCAAGATCGCGGCGAATCTCAACGTGCTGGCGATCCACCCACTCGCCAAAGCGACCGACCCGAAATACGCCATCCTTGTAATTGGCTGGTGCATTTTGAGCTCACTTGGCCTCCGTGTATCCTCGCCCAGGCTGGCGTTAATATTCCCTGTCGATCTTATGACTCCTCGGCCGGGATAAACTGATTGCCATCTGCGAGGCTAGCCCGACATCGATCTGCGTAAGGTCCCTCGCCACCGGTGATCAACGGCCTTGAGCCACATTGAAGGTATCCAGAATGATTCGGTCCGGCTTCGACATCATACTTGCAACGCAAACTCCTCTATAATCTTGGCGCTTAGCCGATTGCTCGGCATCAGAAAGCGGAGCAAGCGGCGCCGGGCACCAACGTTTCCTTTCGCGACCGAAAAATTCTCACCATTGTTCCAGACATAGATCACGCCGCGAAACGGCAGCGACTGGAGCGGCCGGCCCTGACTTGCGGAAGCACTCGCCCAAGCCGGGTGGTTGTTGTTATCGATGAAGTCTCGGAACCTGCAGCTCTCCGGAGCCGAGGGGAACCGCGGCAGGTCCTCTTCGTCCCAATTTATGATCGCGCAGCTACCACACAACCGGTGAAACGCCGGCGCCCTGCTGATCTTCCGGCGCTCGTAGTTTAGCTCCCAGCCCTTCTGCACGACATAACCGTACGGCGCCTGATCATCGTGGACAAATTTGACCAGCCGATTGCTAACCAGATCGTCGGCGTCCAGCAACATTATGTACCCGCCGCCCTCTTGCCGCACCCGGCTCGCGATCACCTCGCGCTTCCGGTACCTGTCGACGTTGCGTTCGACCCGCCATCGCGGTGGAGCAAAGTCGACCGGCAGGAACTCGAGACGTGGATCGTCTCCATAGGGCGTTTCCGGTATCTCGTGACAGGCGACGAAGACTTTGAAGTTCGGATCGATCTGATTGAAAACTGACCGGAGTGTATTGTTGAATAGCTCCGTCACCCGAGACCAGTCCGATGAAACCTTCTTACTTTTTAAGGGTATACCGATAAACATAATCTCCCGAAATCCCTCCATTTTATTTTTCAAATAGCTGTTGGCCAGGCACCGACCATATTATAGTAGTTACGGATACCGGCATCCACAAAGTTATCAATCGCCAGACGCGTTCACGGAGGGGAGTTTGAGGCCGACTTCTCGAAGTGCGTCGCGATCCGTCGGAAGTGTTCCATCTTGTTGAAGAACCACTCAAGATCCGGTTAAACCGACATTCCCCAGATGCCATCCAAATTCGTGGAAATCGTACCACTTTCCCGCCGCCAAGGGAACTTTATCCCCTTTGCAACCACCGTTTCTGCTACCATCTTCGGCCCTTGGGAGGAGTCATCTGGGAACCCCCGGCTTATGAAGAACGTCGCTCTGTCCATAGGTAGTATTGCGGCATGTTTGCTGATCGTGGAAATTGTGCGAGACCGTCGAAGCCAGCTTCGTCCACCAGATACGGAGCTATTTCATGGCCAACGCGCGGGCCCTAGGATATGAGGTTATCGACATGCACGCCGTGTTCGGGGACTACTACCGCCATAACGGCAAACGCTTCGAATTTCCCAAGGACAATCACTGGAACTCTTTGGGCCACGGTATCGCAGCGCTCGCGGTGCGCCGCTCCCGCGTCTTCTCCACCTTCGAGACCGGAAAGGAATGACCGCACAAGCGGACTCTCGAGCGGCTCAGCCGCGGGGAGCGATATGCGATATTGGTAAAGACGGCGATCTCAGCTTAAACTTTGGTTTCTTGATCAGATACTTCTTGATGAAACGCTTCGGCTCCATTACGCGTGTACACGCGATGTAGATCAATTTAAGGCTTTGTGCTTGGATGTGGAAGTCACCCGTTTTGATTGGGAGTTATCCGTTGTGGGGCTGTACAGTCCGAGTAGCGGGCCGATGCGTTGCAACCAGGTTTACTCGGTTTGAACGGACCGAATACAAATGAAGGGACAATACGAGGACGGGTGCCTATATAGGGGCGTCATTTTTTCGGAGATTTTACAAATGGGAAAAGTCTTATATATCGCCGGGCTTGGGCACAGCGGTTCGACGGTATTGGATATGGCTTTGGGGTGCCATCCGAAGATGGTGGGCCTTGGCGAGGTGATCAAAATTGTTCAAGCGCCCCCCTGCGAACTCGCATCTCAAAATTTCACCAAAATTGTGTGTTCCTGTGGAGAAAACATGGAGGGCTGCGACTTCTGGTCCGGCGCGAAAGAGGGCCTGCTGCGAGTACCCGCCATGGATATAAACAGAAAGTATGAATTGTTGCTAAAATATTTTTTTGAAAAATATGGAGACGACGTAGTCTTGGTGGATTCCTCACAAAAGCGCGCGGGATATCTAAATTATTTGAATGACAGTTCCGAGCTGTACGTTGTTTTCCTAGTGCGGGACCTGCGAAGCTGGATTTATTCCCGACATACCCGAACGAACCTGAGCATGACCAGGTTCGCATATCAGTGGATTGTTCGCAACGTCCGGATAAAAAGGTTTTTGAAGCGGAACAAGTTTAACTTCATGACTGTTGGTTATGAAGAAGTCGCGCTTTATCCCGAGTTTCTGCTTGAGAAAATTTGCGCTTTCGTAGGGCTGGCGTTCGATAGGCAGATGCTGGAGCCGGGTCGGACAAGCAGCCACGTTATTCGGGGGAACCGGGCAAGGGGAGACAAGGAGCTCATGCGGCGCTTTTTCTATGACGCCAGGTGGCTGACATCGACCAAACTGAGCGCTCTTGGATCGTTGTTATTTCCACTCATGGTATGGAACAGGAAAAACGTTTATGGGAACATTATAAAAGGTAAGAGTCGGGCGTTTGGGGTGTCTCAGACGGATTTCGTGCTCTTCGGAGTTCAGAGAAGTGAAGATCTAGTGTTCAAGCTTCACGAGGTCGAGCGAGTATCTGTAAAGGATAAGCGTTTCAAAGAGAAGGTCGAGAAGTCCTTGTAATCATGCTTTCCCCACATGAACACACAATCTTGGTAAAATCTGGAGACGCGAGTTGGCCGTGAGGAAATACCGTTGTAAGACCGAGAACCCGTGTTTGTAAATACCGCGAGTACCGAGCATTTTCTAGCCGCGGATTCGATTAACGGCGGTGGATATCCGTTGGTACGAATCATGCGCTTAAGTTATCCTCTCGTTCTATCAACTTATGCTGGATGCCTGGCATTTTCTTGGGCCTGCCAAACGAATAGAAGAAGGGGTTCGTGATGCAAGTGCTTGTGACAGGCGGCGCCGGCTTCATTGGCTCCACGCTCATCAAGCGTCTTTTGCAAGCTGATAATGTCTCTGTTGTCAACGTCGATAAATTGTCTTACGCCGGTGACCTAGAGTCGCTGGAAGTGGTTGCAGACGATAAGCGGTATCATTTTGAGAAGGTTGATATATGCGATGCGCCAAAGGTTCGAAGTCTTTTCGAGAAATACCAGCCTGATGCAGTTATGCATTTAGCAGCCGAGTCCCATGTTGACCGTTCAATTGACGACCCCAAGGACTTTGTTGAGACTAACGTCAACGGAACTGTCAACCTCCTCGAAGCTGCGCGCAACCATTGGTCGACGCTCGATCAAAAGACCAGCAAGCAATTTCGTTTTCTCCACGTCTCGACTGACGAGGTCTATGGCAGCCTCGGCCCGGCCGGGCTTTTCACAGAGGATTCACCCTATCGGCCGAATTCCCCCTACTCTGCCAGCAAGGCCTCAGCGGATCACTTGGTTAGAGCCTGGCACGCAACCTACGATATCCCCATCTTGATAACAAACTGTTCGAATAACTATGGTCCTTATCAGTTTCCCGAAAAGCTTATCCCAGTGATCATCCACGCGGCGATTTCGGGCGAAAACATCCCAATCTATGGCAAGGGAGCCTTCCGGAACAACGAGGTGCGGCTTCATCTGCACGCCCTGGCATACAACCTGGGCAACTTCCAGCGGACGCTGGCCTTGCCCGATGAGGTCGAACATTGGTCATTGACCACGCTGCGCGAGAAATTTATCAAGATCAGCGCCAGGGTGGTAAAGCCAGCCGCTACGTCACGTTCCAGTTGGCGGAGGTCGCCATCCCAAGGACCCTGTTCGCTGAGACCCTGCGCCTCATTGACGGGCTACGGCCGGCCTCTTTGCCGCCATGACGAACCTTGATCTAGAAGCATCCAGATTGCTCAACAGGACAGGTGTGTGCGGCGCGCGCCGGGGTACGCTCTCACAGCGCGAAACGGTCGCTAGGCGGGCTTTTGATCGCCAAATCGGCTCGACGCAGAGGGGAGATCGCTATGCAGACTGCCGGATCAGGACCGGATTCGCCTTCGACCGCCATTTTTGCTACGCTAATGGCGACCGCGAGTGGTCATCCGGGAAATCTTGGTTAATTAATATCACTAAACTGAACCTTCCGTCTGAGTCAGTGCACTAGAAGAAGCATTCGAAATGGAGATACAGGCTGAGAAGTGGGTGTGTAAAACAGAAAAACGAGCTCAAGATGGGGGACTCGATCTCAAAATTGCCACCCACTTGTTTGACCATACCTGGAAAGTATCCGCAAATCAGATTGGGGAGAAGCTAAACCTGCGATCCGGTATGAGAATTATGGAAGCTGGCTGCGGATGGGGGCGACTTGTCCACGCGGTAAAGTATTTCCATCCTGATATAGAAATTGACGGTTACGAACTCGTTGCCGAACTGGCAGCTACCGCTAGGCGGCTCCTGGACAGAGAAAACCTGTCAGCAAGCACCAAGATTATCGAAGGAGATCTCTTAGAGATCGAAATTCCGAAAAATTATTATGACGCTCTATACAGTTCTCGCGTAATTCACTATATTCAGGATAAACAGACAGTAGTTACGAAGCTATACGACTGCTTAAAGCCGGGTGGCAAGGCACTCATAATTCTTCCGAATAGTTTGTGTCCGTATCGATGGCTTACATACGAACGTGGGCTCCTATACCCTATCCGTGGGGTTGGGAGAATAATGCGCGAAGTAGGCTTCAAGAATCTTCAATATGGCGGTTTTGGCTTTATCCCGAGGCAAATCAAACGTTTCAACCACCAGTCAGTCATCTGTTCTATTGATCGTGGCTTAGCCCATACCCCCCTTGGACATTTTGCGGGTTTAGCCTATGTCGCCGCCAATAAATAACATCGACGCTGATCTTATGCGAGCGCTAGTCAGTGAATATCTGGACGTGCTCTTGGACGGCACGGGGCAAAAAGCAGAGGTTCGGGAAATCCGGATCAGCCAACGTCTTCATCTTAACGACAAAAGATACCATCATCTCCTGAAGCTTTATTACTCCACACCACAAGGTGCTGATTGCAAGTACATCTGGCTTAAGTTTCGCCCCAGTCTCAAACGTGCTTTCGAACTACATCAGTATGCATATGAAGGGATGAGTCATTCCAAGGGCTTTATTCCACGCCCCTACTTCCTATATGAGGCACCGGCGCACCAACACGATTTTATTGCGATGGAATATGTGACTGGCATTCCTTTACGGGTCTTGTTGGCGCGCGCTCTCGGCACACGACGGTCGCGTACCTTGGTCTCTACGTTCAGGGAACTCGGCTACCGCATGAGAGCTTTTCACGACATGTCGCCACTGTTGCCAGGGTGCACGTTAGATAAAGCCTTCGCCAGCGCCCGGCGCCACGTCCATTCATGCAGTGTTTTGGATGAGGCAGCAAAGAATAGCATATTGCGGCACCTCGCTACGACAAGCGAGGGCATGGATCTAACTTCGCCGCTTCCCTCCATCCATTGCCACAATGACTGGTCAATGAGAAACATCATCTGCCGGCCAGACGGTAATACGACGCTTATCGACTTAGATGCTATGCAGCTGCCGCCGGTTAATAGATGGTACGAGGTCATTCATTTCCTCACAAACTTGGAAGGTCAGGTCAAATTCGCGCCGCTCCTTAGCCTGAATGACCTTTCCATGCTTGCACAGACTTTTCTGGCCGGATACTTAGCTAATCCATCTCGCATCTTACCGGCAGTTGAATTGGAAAAATTGCTTTATGTATTAAAGGTACGATATACTTTTGGCGGTGCGAATAGACGGCCACTGACTGAAAGGGTTGGAGGCCCGTTGCGGCGGCGATATCTGGACCGGCTTTACGCTGCATTATCAAAAGGGCAATCTGGGCTGCTATCACTGGAAGAGGCTTATCCCGCTGTTTCCGGTGAGATCAACATCTTGTAGGTGATCGGTTTGGCGCGTAACCCGCCTCCGAGAAGCGAGCGGAAGGCGGCATGGCGGGGTCGGCGGCGCTTATTAGAGCATCACGTGACCATGGATCTCTTGGGTCGGAGCTATTTCGCCATCAAGCGGGACTCCGCCCCCGGGATCGATGGCGTGACGTGGCAGGCCTATTCGTTGGAATCGTTTGTGATTCTGTTATGGCCACCGATTCGCGAAGCAGGAGGTGGCCGATGTGGACGCGCGAGAACCGGGGTCTCTACGAGCGCAAGGGCGCTCGCTATCCGAGCGATTTGAGCGATGCCGAGTGGGCGCTAGAGTCCGTCCGGAAAGTTCATGAGGGATAACCATAGCGGGTGAGTCTTCTGAGCATAAGCCTGATGCTGGCGAGGCGGATGAAGGCGATGGCGGTTAAGCGTTGCGGGAGGCTGAGTGTCGCGAGCATGACGCTCTCGCGTGAATGTCGGCTCACCGCCGCATAACAGACCTAGCTCCGAAGGGTGCCGAAGGTCGGCTCATGACCCAACCCGGACATTCGGCCAATTCGTCATCATAGACAAACAAATGCCTTTTGGGGCTTCAAGATTCGCCACGCAATGAGCCGAT
>JAPUIX010000022.1 GCA_027296625.1 Gammaproteobacteria bacterium
CGACTGGATGGTGAACCAGGGATCCAGCGCCAACGGCAGGGACAGGGCCGAGGCTAAGGTGACGGCGCCGCGGACACCGCCCCAGGTCAGGACAACCTGATGACTCAACGGGATCGCCTTCATGCCCGGCAAGCGACTCATGGGACCCAGTAGAGCGAAGACCACCACAACCCGGGCGATGAGAACCGCGACGATGCCGATAAGCATAGCCAACCAGTGGCTGGTAAACATCACCACGGTGATAGTCACCCCCGCCAATAGGAAAATGAGAGCGTTGGCAATATAGCCGGCAAACTCCCACAGGTCCTCGACAAAGCGCCATTCCCTCGACTCCCCACGACGTCGCGTCATCTCACCGAGGGTCAGACCCGCGGCAAGGACCGCCATCACCCCGGACACTTGGAGCAGCACCTCCGCGATGAGATAGGCGAAATACACCAACAACACCGTGATGACGCCTTTGATAACCGGTTGTCGGAACGCGGCCATCAATGCATAAGCAAGCGCACCGAACAGCGCGCCACATGCCAAGCCACCGAAGCAGACCAACAGAAACTCGCCAACGGCTCCTTGCCAACTCGTTGCCTCACCCGGCGAGAGCACAAGTGCTATCAAAATGCTAAATAAAACAATCGCGGTGGCATCATTAAAGAGGCTCTCGCCTTCAAGAAGGATGTTGAGGCGTTCCGGCGCTTTGGTGGTCTTGAGCAACGCCAGCACCGACACGGGATCAGTTGCTGAGAGCAACGCACCGGTAATGAGTGCCGCTATCCACGGGAACCCTGAAGGGTGCGCAATCCCGTAATAAACGATCACCGCGGTGATGGCAGCAGCCAGTACCATAAACGGTACCGCCAGCAACACGATGGGGATCAGATCTTTTAAGAGCGACCTGAAATCGAGTCTGAAGGCCGCCTCGAAGATCAATACCGGCAAGAAGACATAAAAAATCAACGCATGAAAATTCTCCCATCGGACCCCGGTATCGAAACCTGCGGCAACCAGCACCTCCGATCCCACGAAGCCAATGACGACCAGGACGGCGCTGAAGGGGACTCGGATGCGCTCCGTCAGTGGCTCCACCAGTACGGCAAGGAGCAGCAGCACCATAAAAAACAATACGGCAAGCGCTATATTCATCCGAACCCCACGCGGCTATAAAAAAACTGGCCTCTGCAGCAGGCCGGACTGCTTAGGTTGAACGGAAGTAGCGGTTGACGATCAGATTATCAAGGCTCGCTTTGCCCGGGCCACTCAGCAGCAGCGGAATCAACATAATGAGAAAAAACAGCGGCAGTTTGTAGCCATTGTCGCAAACGTTGTAGCCATGGCTCGCATGGACGCTCACCCAGGCGACCACATCAAGAATAATCAACGCCGCAGCACTAAAGCGTGTTGCGAGCCCAATAACCAAGGCAACACTGCCGATCAACTCGGACCAAGTGGCCAGAAACCAACTGATATCCACAGGAATGACATCAAAGGGCCACGGGAACTTGGCTTCGATCTGGGCGAACCAGTTTTCGCCCCGGAACTTCATTACACCGGACTCCCAAAACTCCCACGCCAACACGAGCCTCAGGCCCAGTGGCGACAGATAGTTCCCAAGCCAGGTCAGAATCTGGGTCACCTTGCACCCCATGGAAACAAATACATTCATGGTAGTCCCCTCCTCTCGACTCTATTTGTTTATGACGCTGTGCCAGTCGTAGTGACTGGAAGATGATGAATCGAATGAATCGATGAAATACCCTGGATCGCGTCACGCACTGATCTTGGCCACGGGTTTTGATTCCAAGTCCGGATGCAACTCATCGAGTGGCTTCGATAGGCCATTGCCCATGATGATCCGGGCATGATACCGACGTAGCTGGCGCGGTTCCTTGACGCCGCAGGAATGCGCGATCATGCCTACTTCGTAAACCATATTCTTGGCATAGTGCATGACGCGGACCGCCTTATCTTCGGGCACCAACCCCCGCTGCAACTTCTTGTTATGTGTCGTTATCCCAGTCGGACAGGTGTTCTTATTGCATTGCAGAGCCTGGATGCAGCCCAGTGCAAACATGAAACCCCGCGCTGAGGTGATAAAGTCCGTCCCCATACAGAGTGCCCACCCGACATCCGCGGGTGTCACGAGCTTCCCGGAGGCAATGACCTTGATTCGATCCCTCAGACCATGTTCCTTAAGCTTGTCTATTACCAGCGGCAGGCTTTCACGAAGGGGCAATCCCATGTCATCCATGAGCGGCATGGGTGCCGCACCGCTTCCGCCATCGGCTCCATCCACCGTAATAAAATCGGGTGCGCTCTCGATACCACGGCGTTTAATGCCATCGAACAGCTTGTCGAGCCATCCGTAGGCACCGAGCACCGCCTTGAACCCGACCGGCTTGCCGGTCACTGTGCGGATCCGGTCGATCATATCCAGCAAGTCTTCGTTACTGTTGATATCGGTATGGCGGTTCGGGCTGATGGAGGCACCGCCCGGACGGATGCCGCGGATCCGTGCGATCTCATCTGTCACCTTGCCGCCTGGCAAGATCCCGCCCTTGCCCGGTTTCGCGCCCTGGCTCAATTTGATCTCAAAGGCGCGGAGCTCGTCGTGACTCGCCACCTCCCGGAGCTTGTCGTCACTCAGGTTTCCATCCCGATCTCTGACACCGTATTTTGCGGTCCCCATTTGGAAGACAATGTCGGCGCCTCCTTCGAGATGATAGGGCGACAGGCCTCCTTCACCGGTATTCATCCAGCACCCGGCCATGCGCGCGCCGTTCGACAGCGCCAGCACGGCAGGCTTGGAAATGGAGCCGAAGCTCATAGCGGAAATATTGAACAACGAGGTCGTGGTGTAGGGTTTTTCGCAATACGGTCCGATGGTAATTGCTTGCGCCCCCACGGCATCTTCATCGAGCGTTGGGAATGGACAGTTAACAAACAGGACGGTACCGGCCGGAGTAAGATCCCGTGTGGAGCCGAACGCCATGGTATTATCCAGGTTCTTTGCCGCACGATAGACCCAGGAACGTTGCGCACGGTTGAACGGAAGCTCCTCACGATCCATCGCGAAGAAATATTGACGAAAGAATTCCCCCAAACGCTCAAAGAAGTAGCGAAAACGACCTATGACAGGATAGTTGCGCCGGATCGCATGCTTGGTCTGGGAAACATCGATGATATAAATGATCACCACACCCAGGACCCCAAGGCCGATGAGAAAGATGAAAACAGCGGCCATGAACTCGAGCGTGGAGATCAGAAAACTGGGTGCTAGCATGTCTGTCATTTTTCCCCCTCCATCACAGAACGCGCTGCACCCCTGTCGATGAATGATTTCGCAGGCTCATCACGCTATAGCACCTTAGACCGCAGGACCAACAGCTTTTCAATCTGCATATCGTGCATGGTATACGGAATGCCGCCGACGCCGAGCCCCGACTGCTT
>JAPUIX010000023.1 GCA_027296625.1 Gammaproteobacteria bacterium
GCGCAGCGCATCGTTACTGAAGCTAAGGTCGATTTCGTCAGCCGCCGCCTGCGCGCACAACAGACCAGCGGCCAGCAGCGCTAAGACGAATCTCATGCCGGCACTCCTCGACAACAACCTTGTCATGATACCGGCATTCCACGGGATCACCTAGTGCCCTGTCCCACGGCCGTAGAACACCGCTCAGCGATTTATTGCATGGATCACCCGCCGGGAGTGCGGCGAGCTACTACACGCGGCGTGCAGAAAAATCTAGGCTAAAGCAGCCGCTCCAATCGATCCAAGTCGTTGATCACGCGCCAGGAACCACCCTCCGCCTCCACGCGGGCTTGCCACATGTCGAGACGATCGAGGTACTCCCGGGGGTCGATATTGTCGCTTGAGAGCTTGGTCACGTTCAGCGCAACGACCTCGAAATTTTCCAGGGGAATCGGAAAATCCCGCACATAGCCGGCCAGGAGATCTTCCTTCAGATCCGAGAATATGAATATGATTTTGCGGCCGGGGGCCTTCTCCGCCAGAAACTCAACAGCCTGCAATAACCCGCCGGTAATATCTGTATGACTGGCAGGCGTAACATGACTCAGAAATTCATGAATAGTCTCGGAGAACAACCGTTTTTGGCTATTCGCAGCGCTCGGGCGATCGTCGAGGGTAACCTTAGCGATGATATCCCTCTCACTGAAGCTACCTGTATCGATCCGTGCAACCGCGAACGAGTCCAGACCATTCAACCGCGTCAACGTGTAGTTGATGATTTGCTCAGCCTTGTCCAGTTGTTCGGTATAAGTTCCGGACGTATCCAGCAAAAGATACACGCCGATGTTCCGCGGGACAGGGTCCGAACAAGCCCCTGCGAACAACACCAATAACGTCACATAAATTAACCGTCTCATCATGACACCTCCGAATAGCTCTGTGCACTAGATTTTGGCTTCTTCTTGCGCCGCGTTTCGACCCACAGAGGCAAGAATATGAGAACGTCATAGAGCCTGATCAGCAACGTACCAATGAGCCGGACCGCGCCTCCGGCGATGCGCAGCGACAGCGAAGCTAGGTGCAGTGTCCCCGCGAGAAGCATCCCTACGATCGTGCGGAGAGAATGTACTAATGTCTCCAGGGGTATCGCCACGAATACCAAAGCGAACGGCAGCATGAATCCCAGACCCATTTGTGCTGCGGTTGTGATCCAGCCGAAATCGTTCTCGGCCACAGTACCACCCCGTAGGATCGCACTGGTCGCCAGCTCATCCTGCATCAGGATCTCTCTCATATAGGCAAGCCCAGCCTCAACCGACGCGAGGGACAACAAGATACCGAAGGTTATCCAGGTCATGCGGACTCTGGTTTTGTCCGGTAAAGCGCCAATCACGGGAAACAAACGCGTGATCCGCAAGGACTCCATCAAGAATAAGCCCATGGAAACTTCCACTAAAATAATTACAAGTGCGGCAATGTCGGAAGTCTTGAACGCGCCAATAAAAGCCGTGCCACCCACCATCTCTGCCATCGGCCGGGCGATGAGAGAGAAATTAATCGCAGCGCCGCCCACGGCAACGCTGAGCACGAACGCGGATACAAAGAACTGCACCAGTGAAGAGGAAGACAGCACCTGGAGTGCGCGATCGGTACCGCTCACGATCTCCTCATACTCTTTCATGTGCCGATCGATGGGCTGACATCGTTTCAGCAGGCTCTCTACGTTCTTGTTGACCTCGGTCAGATTTTTCTGAACGGTCCGCCAACCCGGCACCATCCGCCGCAACATATCGTGTCGTTTCCGACTGGCTCCGCGATACTCCTCCAGCGCCTGCTCATGGGCCCTCACCAGTGACTTGTGAATGTCACTGAGGATGGTTCCCACCATGTTGTCGTTACGCGCGTCTATTTTGGCTACCGCATCCACGGCCTTGACCCAGCCCGGGGGGTCCGGCGGCACGTCCATGGTCTTTTGATAATCTTCTTCTATGCGGACGATGACATCGCTGAGATTCCGCTGAAATTGGGGGTACGACCCCAGATCCTTTTCGACGGCGTCGGCGACTCGCTCGAACTCTCGCTCGATGATGCGCTCTTTCGCTTCCCGTCCAGCCGCCAGAAGCACTTCCCGGTTGCGTGCCCTGAGGGCCCGCTCTGCGTTCGCGAGAGCATGGGAGCCCAGGCGCATGGCATCGTGGAGCGTCCGGCTTAACGTCAGGACCACCTTATGGCCCGAGATTCGCGCGAAATAGAGCAGCGTTATTAAGAGCACTACCCAGATGCCGGCCGAGGCCACCGGATTAGGCGTGATTCCAAGTAGATCGCTGAAAGCCATTGTTACATCCTCTCTCCACGTAACGAATCCACCGCTAGGAGTACGCCGATGACCGAGAGGTTTGACTGAGAAGCAAGAGCCGAATGGCTAACGCGACTGGCAACCCCGCTGTCTTAGACTGTCCCGTAGACCGGTGGCTTTGCGACCCCTTCTTTCGAAGGGTGTGCCTTTTCACAAGCCACAGGATGCGCATATTGAGACGGCGTGTCTAGAGACTTGCGTCTCAATTTCCGACTCCGCTTAGGTACGGGATCTATCCACCTCGGCAGCGGGATGCGGCCGAGTTGCTCAAAATGGCACGGCCGCTCTCAATAGCGGATCAAACTCGCTCCCCAGGTCAATCCGCCGCCAAAAGCCTCCAGGAGCAGCAGGTCGCCACGTTTTATGCGTCCGTCCCGGACTGCAGTGTCCAGCGCCATCGGGACCGAGGCGGCTGAAGTATTGCCATGCTCTGCGACCGTTAAGACCACCCGTTCCATGGGTATCTGCAATCGTTTGGCCGTGGCCATGATGATTCGAAGATTGGCCTGATGGGGGACGAACCAGTCGATCTCATCTTGCCGAAGATCATTTTTCTCGATGACGTCATCGACCATACGCTCTAACGTCCGAACGGCCACCTTGAAAACCTCGTTGCCCTTCATTCGAATGAGGGAAGCGTCATGCGCCAATGACTTCTTGGAGACGCCCGTTTCGGCGTATAACAGGCTCTTGTATTTTCCGTCCGCGCCCAGGCTGGAGTAGATCAATCCGGGCTCGTCAGCCGCCTCGATGACGATGGCGCCCGCGCCATCGCCGAACAGGACGCACGTCTCCCGGTCTGTCCAGTCCACGATGCGCGACATGGTCTCGGCGCCGACTACTAAGGCTCGCCGGATACTACCGGTACGCATGAACTGATCCGCAGTCGTGAGGGCGTACATAAATCCGCTACAGGCTGCCTCTACACTGAATGCAGGTCCGCCACCGATACCGAGGCGTCTCTGCAACAGACAGCCCACATTCGGAAAGACGAGATCGGGCGTGCAGGTACCCACGACGATCATGTCGATCTCCTGTGGGCCCACGCCTGCCATCTCCATCGCAGCCAGCGAGGCATGATACGCCAGATCACTGGTCGTCTCATCATCCGCAGCGATGCGCCGTTGCTCGATGC
>JAPUIX010000024.1 GCA_027296625.1 Gammaproteobacteria bacterium
TGGTTCTCCTGCTGATGCAGTTCTCCGTTGACGCGGAGCTCGCTATTAGCGTGGCTATTATTAATCGCCTTGCCAGTATTGTTATTGGCATATTAACTGGAACTATTGGCGGGATGAGGCTGGGCCTTAATCCATTCAACAAGAAATTGTGGCGGCGTATCACCGCGAATGCTGATAGTCCGACTCGGACCGAGTGAAAGCAAACATATCTCCGATTCCCTGAGCATAAGGCTAATATGAGTAGGCAGAAAGAGCGCCCAATCATTTCGTTCAATGAGCCGTACGTGGTCGGTAGCGAACAAAAATATATCCGCCAGGTATTTGAGAATGGTTTCTTTGCTGGGAACGGCCCATTTACTCAAAAGGTACAACAGCTTCTGGAGGAGCGCTTTTCTATTCCCCATGCCTTACTCACACACAGCTGCACTGCGGCATTAGAAATGTCCGCTCTGTTGCTGGACCTTAAGCCCGGTGAGCAGGTCCTATTACCGTCCTATACGTTTGCCAGCACGGCTTCGGCCTTTCTACGCACTGGTGCCGAGTTAGTCTTCTGTGAAATTAGCCCAGAGACCATGAATATTGACCCAGAGGATGTCAGGATGCGTATCACTGGCAAGACCCGGTCTATAGTACCTGTTCACTATGGTGGCATAGCCGCAGACATGCACACTCTGTTGAGTCTAGCCAAAGAACATGGACTGGTGGTGATCGAAGATGCCGCGCAAGCCCTGGGAGCGAAGATAGATGAGGCGTGGCTAGGTGGTATCGCGCCGCTTGGCGCCATATCGTTCCACGAAACCAAGAACATACACTGCGGTTTAGGAGGCGCATTGTTCATCAATGATGCATCCTATTTTGAGCGGGCCGAGGATATCTGGGAGCGTGGTACGAATCGCGCGAAGCTGTTTAAGGGAGTGGTAGACAAGTATTCCTGGGTGGAACTCGGATCAAACTTTTATCCGAGCGAGCTACAGGCAGCATTTCTACTGGCGCAACTTGAATCAATCGACCAAAATCTTAAAGAAAGGCAAAATATCTACCACCGTTACCAGCTGCAGTTGCAACCGCTCGCCGATGAAGGTTTCTTCAAATTGCCGGTGGTGGCGACTACTGCGAGAATCAACTTTCATTCTTTTTATCTCATCTGTAACTCCGTCCAGGACTGTGATGAATTGAGAATATCCCTTTCCAATCACGGCATACAGGCCTACATTGGTTACGTACCGCTACATTCGTCAAGGATGGGAAAGAAACTGGGATATCGGCCGGATGATCTCCCTATAACGGAGGAGTATTCGCAGCGCGTGCTTCGCCTGCCGTTTCACAATGCACTGGCAAACGATGACATAGACAGGGTTACACAATCGATACGCGATTTCTTCACCTAAAATGAAATACAGAAACAACGCGTCTAGCGGAGAGGAATACTCGCAAGGCCTGCGAGGCTATCTCGAATTCATACAAAGCAATATGGCCTGTCAGGAGATGCCGGCACGTAGGCTTGAACATCAATTTGAATGCCTTCGGGACTGGTCGCTTTTTTACAGTGTGGAGGACGTCAGGCAATGGTTTATCAACCAGCGCCGGATATGCACTATGCACATCGAGGAGATACCGCTAAACCAGGCGGAGGGATGGGCCATCGATCCTGAAACCGGAAACATCGCCCATGAAAGCGGCGAGTTCTTCCGTATACATGGCGTGCGCGTCAATCAGGCTGGGCAAAGGGAAGTCTATCGGGGCGGTTGGGATCAGCCGATCCTCACCCAAGTTGGTTTCGACGGCGGTTTTCTGGGATTGTTATGTCAACGTTTCGAAGGCATACCGCATTACTTAGTCGATGCAAAGGCTGAACCGGGCAACCATGAAAAACTTCAATTGAGCCCAACTCTACAAGCAACATTTAGCAACTTGAAAAAAGCCCATAAAGGCAGAAAGCCCCATTTTGCAAGCTATTTTGAGGAACCTGAGAAGCACAATGCTAAGGTCATTTACAGGCAATGGCTATCAGAGGATGGTGGCCGGCTTTACCTAAAGAGAAATATGGGCATGCTTGTCGAAATCTCGGACGATGATATGCTCGAATTGCCTGATAGTTTCATCTGGTTAAGCATGTTCCAGATCAAATCCCTCCTTTTAGAAGATGCATGGATAAATCCTCATATACGCGGAATCATCGCCCACTTGTAATGATCTGAGGTGACTGCCTTGTCAATTAACGTTGCCGCGCTGGGTATTGGTGAACACGCGCGAAGGAACGCATTGCCGGCGCTCGATCAGTGCGCAAGTGTGAATCTAAAGGGCTTGTACAGCCGCAATCATACGATCGTTCAAGAACAAGCAAAGAAGTACAATTGCGCGGTGTACACTGGGCCAGACGACCTGCTTAATGACCCGAAACTTGATGTCGTATATATCGCTACACCCATCGGCTTACACTACGAATGGGGATACAAGGTGTTGCAGGCAGGAAAGCATCTGTGGTGCGAAAAATCGCTTACTGATTCGCCTTCAAGATCACGTGAACTGATTGAACAGGCGAAACAACGCGATTTGTGTGTCTGCGAATGCTTCATGTATGCACATCATCCACTTTTCGAGTCACTGGCGCACATTATGCGGGGAAAGGATCTGGGAAAGATCAGAAGAATTATGGCCCGTTTCGGTTTCCCCCATCTCGATCCTGATAACGTCCGCTACAATAAAGCACTTGGCGGCGGCGCACTTTTGGATGCTGGCTGTTACACGCTGCACGCCGCAAGTCGTCTGACATGTGATAAGCCAGATTTTCTGGCTGCCTGCCTAGGGAGCGAGGCAGGTTATGACGTGGATACGACTGGTTCTGCGCTAATTGTTTTTACGTCGGGGATCCACGCCCTTCTGGAATGGGGTTTCGGACACGCCTATGTTAACGAAATCGAGATCTGGGGGGAACGCGGTCGAGTGCGAGCAGAACACGCGTTTTCCAAGTCTCCTACGATTGCGCCTCGCCTGTTCTATCTTAAGGAAGACGGCACTGAAGAGATCCGCCTAACTCCGCCCTCGAATCATTTTGTCAGCATGTTTGAATATTTTTCTGAGGCCATCTCGAACAAAAAATATAAAAAATCTATATGGAAAGATGCCGAACGGCAATGTAATTTAATGGAAGCAGTCCTCAATAATTCGAGGTCTGTAGTAGTTCCGTGATCACTCGTTTTGCCGTTTCTTCCAAGGCAAAATTGCTGGCAGCTTTCTTCAGCCCATCCTTGTAAGAATCCGGCTGTGATTGTGTGGCCTGTTTAATTGCCGCTGCAAAGGCCTGGGGCGAACTATCCTCACTCACGATTCCCACGCCATAATCATCTACCAGCATCGACAAATCGCCTGCCGGCGCCACGATCACAGGTCGGCTGAGCTGCATCGCATCGGAAAAAACAACCGGAATACTGTCCTTTCGAGAAGGGATCAACACATAATCAGCCCAGGTAAGCAATTCTATGGCGGCTTCCTTGTCCTTATAGCCCTCGATCATCACCGGATGGTGGGATGCATGTAGTGCATTTCCCAGGTCCCTTACCAAAGATTCGAGCCTACCGCCTCCAGCTATGCGTACCGACTCAATTTTTTTCCAGTCAGAATCATCGAGAAGTCTCAAGGCATTTAGCAGAACATCGATACCCTTGTTTGCGTGCCAACGGCCAAGAAATGCCAATCGGTACGGCGGCACAGATGAAACTTGTTCATCGTAGATTCTGTCACCCAGAGACCGCGATGACGGCAGGAAATGGCAGCTCACATTCGATAGACGCTCCACTTCTGCACCGAGCTCAAATCCATCCGCATAACACCGTGAGCTGTTCCTTAAAACGGTTTTGAGCACGCTACGAATCACAGGTACCCCTGCAAATGACCAGATATCGCTCCCGAGAACCCATACGCTGTACGGGACCCCATGCGTCCGAAGCATGCGCCAAGCCCAATAGCCAGGGGGAAGTGCCCATAACGCAAAGATGTGATCAATGGAAGCGTGCTCTACGATATCGGACAGTGCGATCTGTCCCGAGCGCAGCACCTGTAGGATCCTTGGCCAGTGTGTCACATTACCGGGGCGCAGGAGCGACAACGGAAGATTGGGTGCCGTAAAACGCCGTACTGTGTAATGAGAACTATCCTGTAGCTCTTCTTGTAGTCCGGGGGCTAGGACAGTCACCTGGACGTGTTTGGCCAGCTCCTCCGTAAAGTCACGCACGAAGGAACCTGCCGCCTCACTTCCTGGTTTCTCTCCGGGAAATGAGGTCGTAATAACGGCAATATGAGCCATTATTTGCAAACCGCAGCACAGTGAGCACTAATCTTCGACCCAATGTCCCGATCGCTCTCCGATAAGCGAATGCCTATCAAGCTACCGCCTTTTGTACCCGAAGTTCGTCGTCTTTTCTTACTCCGATAGCATGATGCAAGATAGGCGCAGGTAACAGGGGGATCATGCCTATAGAGCGAGATGCATGTAAAACGGCACCATCTAAACTGCAAACCAGTGCCTTCAGCTCTGCCTTGTCGAAATGATAGACCGTCCCACCGGTTGGCGACGTGAATGCGTTGCCTGCAAGTTTCCGCCACCAGGCTAGGGAATCGACAGCGGGCTCAATGCACAGCAGACAGCCTCCCGCATTCAGGCTTGACCAGAGTCGGGTAAGTATTGGCCTGTGTTCCTCCGCATCTAGGTACATGAGAGTGGTGACGATAATTATTACGTCATAATTACTATCTGATTCAAAATTCTGAACCGGGCCTTCAAAGCAGCGGCCTATTTCTTGCTCATAGGCAGTGGCGAACTCTGTACAAAGATCGACGCCTTGAAACACGATGTTAGGGTAACGTCGCTTAATCTCCATAGAGATTCGCCCGTAACCGCACCCGACGTCCAGCAGACTCCTCGTATCCCGCGATATGTTTCGCAAAACGAACCGCACATGGCGGCGATGAATTGACTCATTTAGCCACCCAGGAAAGCGCTTAAACAGGACTGCACGCTTCGTCAAGCCCAAGCGACTCTCACGTTCATCCCACGCCTGCTTGAGTTGATCTATACGTTGCGACATACACTCACGTCTCTTAACCTGATCCCTAAGAAGTCATAGTTCGACCAGAGTTCCTTCGGCCCACTAACCACTGTCCCATCACAGTTTTGACGCTTCAGCAACCTAGTTTTTTGATAGATTCGGACAATCACTAAACATATTCGGTGCGGCAAGTTCTCGATCCAGATCGTGATGGCAGAGATTCCGCAGCTGTCAAACTCGAACGATACTGTTTTGACCTCAGGGCAACCTAGTTCACCTAGGATCCTCGACGGTCAGGGTGTCCGGGGAGTCTAGTCTCGGGACCTGGCAAAGCTCTGCCGCACGTAAAATCAGCCAGGGGCGTATTGTCGCTTGATCCACTGCCGATAACTGCCATCCATAACGTCACGCCACCAGGCCTCATTCTCAAGGTACCAGTATAGCGTTCTGCGAATGCCAGTCTCGAATCCTTCAGTGGGATCGTATCCGAGTTGAGCCGTGATCTTTGCGGTATCGATAGCATAGCGCCGGTCATGGCCAGGTCGATCTTTGACAAAGGTGATCAGACTTTCACTTGGCTTTCCCTGTGCTCCGGGGCAAAGGGGGAAACGATCTTTAAGTCCGCTATCGAGGCTGAAAGTATCATCGATCACCTGGCAGAGTAGTCTTACAATGTCTATGTTGGCCCATTCATTGTTGCCCCCGATATTATAAGTCTCCCCTGGCTTACCGTCGCTTAACACCAGATCGATACCGCGGCAGTGATCATCTACATAAAGCCAATCGCGGATATTGAGCCCGTCACCATATACGGGCAACGGCTTGCCATCCAACGCGTTCACGATCATGAGAGGGATTAGTTTTTCCGGAAACTGGTAGGGCCCATAGTTGTTAGAACAGTTAGAGATCGTCACCGGCAATCCATAAGTGTCACTATACGCGCGAACCAGATGATCGGAGGCCGCTTTACTCGCAGCATAGGGGGAATGCGGTGTGTAAGAGGTTGTCTCGCTGAACGCAGGCTCGTCGGGTTCGAGGGAGCCGTAGACCTCGTCTGTAGAGACATGATGAAAACGGTACTTCTCCAAATCTACGTGCCGGTCGAGCCAAGCTTTCCGTGCAGCTTTCAATAGATTATGAGTGCCATTAATGTTGGTTTCGATAAAAGGGTCAGGTCCGGATATAGAGCGGTCGACATGCGATTCGGCGGCCAAATGGACAATTGTAGTGATATCTTCCTCGGCCAACAGACTATCTATGGGTTTCGAATCGCATATGTCACCGTGTACGAAGCGGAGATTCTTCTCGCCCCTCACCGGCTCAAGGTTCGCCAAATTTCCTGCGTAAGTGAGCGCATCCAATATTACGATACGGTCCTCTGGATGGTGCTTCAGCCAATAATGAACGAAGCCCGCACCGATGAAGCCGGCGCCACCAGTAACTAATAATTTACGCATTCTTTCGGGAAATGACCTCGAAGCAGAACGGATGGCAGTGCCCCACGAACCCTTTCACGTGAACCTAGGCTCCCGTATCATTCGTAGCAGGTATTGCCCATAACTATTCTGTCTTAAAGGCTCAGCAAGACATTCGACCTGCGCCGCATCGATATAACCCATGCGGTAGGCGATCTCCTCCGGGCAGGCGATTTTTAAGCCCTGGCGTCGTTCGATAATTTCTATAAATTGACTCGCCTGCAATAAAGTTTCATGCGTGCCGGTATCCAGCCAAGCCGTGCCACGGCCGAGAAGCTCGACGTGTAGAGCCCCCCTATCCAGATACTGTTTGTTGACATCGGTTATTTCTAGCTCACCCCGCGCCGAAGGCTTTAGTTCACCAGCTATATCTACCACTTGATTGTCGTAGAAGTATAGCCCGGGAATAGCATAGTTGGATCGGGGTTTAACTGGCTTTTCCTCCAGCCCGATCACATTATAGTTAGCGTCGAACTCGACGATGCCATAGCCACTTGGATCTTCCACGCGATAGCCGAAAATGGTCGCCCCGCTCGGTTGCGCCGATACGCGCTTCAGTAGACTACCCAGGTCATTTCCATAAAAAAGGTTATCTCCCAATACCAACGTCGAGGGATGGTCGCCAATAAAGTCACGGCCGATCAAGAACGCCTGCGCCAGGCCCTCTGGCCTAGGCTGCTCGGCATACACAAACGACAATCCCCAGTTAGCACCATCACTTAAGAGCTGTCTATAACGCGGCAGGTCCTCGGGCGTAGATACCAACAAGATATCACGCACCCCCGCCAGCATGAGTATGCTAAGTGGATAGTAGATCATGGGTTTATCGTAAACTGGCAGGAGTTGTTTGCTCACCGATTGAGTAATCGGATAGAGTCGCGTGCCAGCACCGCCGGCTAGAATAATACCCTTTCTTTCGGGGGGAGAGGCTATAGTCATGTGTCAAAAAATGTATTCGGCCGCTCAACGCTAGCCGCTCTATCTATAGAGTATAGTCAGAGTCATCGAATCGGTGGGCATCGAGCAGCTGATATTCATACGGCGACTGAAGGCGGTTTAGGTTTCCCCGACGCTGCCGATGCCGAGGTGCATTGCTCGGATTGCACATCGTTTTGTCTCCCCTGCCCCGTGGCCTCAACATGCCTCAACAGCAACTTTCTCACAAGAAGTCAGGGCGACTCTCGTAGACACCAGAGCGGCGGGTAAGACTCAAGTATCATTGCTTCCGCAGTATAGCAAAAATGTTCTAAAATACGATTGCGGTCAACAAGGAGAAGTCGCCCGTTACTTCGCCAGAGTCGACTCGTTTTCGCGGGCGTTGCATATTATGTGGTCATGGGGCGGTAGCTCAGCTGGGAGAGCGTCGCGTTCGCAATGCGAAGGTCGGGAGTTCGATCCTCCTCCGCTCCACCATTAACTTCGATGATAGTCCGTGCGCTTGCAAGCGGTATCTATCGCTGATTTCCGCTACAATAATTCGAATGCCCCGGTAGCTCAGTCGGATAGAGCAGCCGCCTCCTAAGCGGCAGGTCGGACGTTCGAATCGTCTCCGGGGCGCCAATAACGTTGCGCAAGATTAGTCTAGTCCGTAGGCCAGCTCGCCCTACGAAAGCCGAGGCCGCAAGCGCGACCGCCTATCTTTTGTTCACAACCCCATTCGGGAGGAACTGATCGCCGTGTCGCCAAGTCGCAGTGTCGAAGACGCTACCGCTGACAATGAACTCCTGGATGGGATTCAAGTACTCTATTGTCCACTCATTGCGACTGTACTCGTAGGTGTAAGTCCTTCTTTCCCTAGCTTCGTCAGGCCGCAAATCAAAAACTGAAGCGCCGTGGAATTCCTCGTTCAACCCGAGAACGGAAGCGATAGTGGCCGGCGTGTCAATAATCGAGCTCGGTGCCAGGGACATCTGCAGAGCGCCGCTGGCACCCGGTGGCTTGATCGCCATCAGCGGCAGCGCCTGCGCCACATCCCTGATGGTCATCACGATGGGCTTTCCGTCCCCTACTAGTCCTGCGGGCTGTACCCAGGCACCGTGATCGGCCTGGAGAATGATCATGGCATCATCGTAAATACCGAACTCTTTCATCTTTTCTAGCAAGCCGACTACTTCGATTAGACTACATTTAGCCTGGATTTTGACCGTCGCTCGCACGGTCGGCAGTACGCGCCCGACATATTCGCAGTTCTCATTCGCCACCATAGGTTCGTGGCTCAACATCAAGTGGAATAGCTTGTAAACCGGAGTCGATCTGTTTGCCGACATGTTGTCTTTCATCTGACGTAGGAAGGCATTATGCGAGAAAAACTGCAGCTGCATGTATTTCGAATCGCTCAAAAGAGACTGGATTAGCCAGAGCTGATCGTTATACACATACCTCTTCAGGAAATGAGGGACAAGCCGAAACAATACGAGATCGAGAAGCTTAGCGGAATCATCGCGCTCGTACTCGGGCGCAGTCACATGAGAATTTACCGGTATGTTGTAAGCGTTGGTGTAACTGCCTTTAGCGTACATACCGACCAAGAGCGCTGGGCCAGCAAGATCTATCTCGTAACCAGCATTGTGCGCAGCATTCAAGATCGTCTTACCACTGATAGTCTCGTCGATAAATCTATCCGTGGGCATATGATTTCGGTAAATCCTCCCACTCAAGAGAGCGGGAACCGTCATATGTGTATACGGAAACACACCCAGGTTTTCTCTAAAGAAGACAAAACCTTTCAACGCAGATCTGAAGTGCGCTCCATCCTCACGATCGCTAACGATTTCCTCGAATACGTCGGACTGAAATCCGTCGGCGATGATGTGCACCACGTTCTTATGGGAGGAGAACCGCTGCATTTCCATTAGCGCGTCGGCAGAGAACTTCTTGTCGGCTTTTTCCGCCAATGCGGGGCGATTCTGAATACCCACAACTAGAGCAAAGATTAGCTGCAGAGAAAAAGTTGCAACCGCCAGATAAACAATCGGCTTCCCGATACGGTGCTGAAAAACAATGCCGATCAGGATCACGCCAAACCAGATTCCCAGATCTATCCACCCGCGCCATGAATCCTGTGCCCAATCGATACTCCGGCCATTCATTAACCCGTATTCCCACACGAGTATGTTACCCTGGACCCAAAGCAGTAGACTGATTACAGCGAGCAGGATTAGGTAGCGGCGGAAAACTGAGGTGCTCATGACCGCGCCGACCAACCCAAACGCGGCGATGAGGAATATGGCGGGGCGAAGGTAAAAGCTCAGGATCGTTGTGAACGAGACCGTGAACTCATCGAAGTTGCCAACATACAAAGTGAAGGGGGCAAACAAAAAGACATGGGACGCCAGGATGGCGCCTAGGCCCATTGCCTTGACTGTTTGCAATTGGCGACCACCGATCATTCTCGATACCTCAGATTGCGTGAACTCACCACATCAGCGCCGTTTGAACCAATATAACCGGCGCTCGGCTGCAGACACGGTAACGGACTTAAAGATTGTCGCCTTTGCTTCCAGGGCACTGACAAACGATTGTTCGTTGTAGTCATCGAATATATCTTCTCGTAGTTGTAACAATGTCTGCACCATGGGGTCGGACTTTTGTACGAATTCGATGATTCCGGTGGGCGCCATACTCACGAGCCAATCCACCACGCCGCCCAATGGGGCATTCTTTCCGATCGCAAGATGATGAACAACCGCGAGCGCCAACACACCATCGGCATCAGCACGTTGCATAAGACCCATGCGTTCGGTTTGTCCCCAACCCTGGCCAGGGGGCGGGTTAGCGGCATCGAGAAACAATGGCAGAAAGTTTAAACGCTCAGTCTTGGCGCGAGCGAATGCAGTATCCAAAGCCCCTTGATCGAAATCGAACCCCACCACATACTCAGCCCCGGCTTCCAGGGCGGCCTTGGAGTAGTCCCCTGTATTGCAACCGATGTCCCATAGCATCCTGGGCTTTGTCACGGTTGCGAACTCTGAAATGAATCGCCTTTTTGCCCGCGCTTCGTCGGACGCGTAGCTGTTGTCCTGGGCGTAATCCGCCCACACAGTTTTTCCTGTATCCGTTGGCTCGAGTTTTGCAATCCATTTACGTAACCCGCGCAGCATCTGTTGAAAAGCAATCAGTGGCAGCTTTTTTTCTTTGACCCGTTTCGCATTGTCTTTGCTAGTCGATTTTTTCTGAAAGCTCGCCTGTAGCACCACGTGCGTCAACACATTCCACGAGAACTTGCTTGTCCAGGGTAGGATTCGACTGAGATCTTGCGCGGTTATTCCCTCTAGCGTGCCGCGATACCAAGAATTGTGTGGGATCCCAAGCAATGCTCTAAGCAGCAACGGGTTGACGAACTGCTCACAGAATTGGCGATGTCCAATCCAAAACTCACCTTCTCGATAGCGTCGAAAGGACAGGTTGTCGATGAACACAGGGTCAACTCCGCGGAATTGTATGTTGTACGCGGTCGCATCGGAGAGAGTTACTCCGTGGTCTAAGGCTTCGAGATGGATGTCTAACTGTAGTAAGGCAGCGGCTTTAAGAGCGGCGAAGGGCCATTCGTACGGGTAGGAAACAAATGGCAACATCGGATGCTCCAGTACATAATGGGCACCCCGGGCGCATTGTCCGAGCACACGGGGATCTACTTTTTTTTCGGCGACGACGCGACTGTCGTCAATGAGGCGCTCTAGAAAACCCGTGGATCTGACAAATTCGAAGTCTTCCACCGCACTGGGCATAACGGTGCGAAACACACAGCCATCGACCACGTAGACCCTTCCGCTGCGGTCCCGAAACGAACCGGCATCGGTGCGCGCGGGATCCATATGATGATTCCTAGTTCTCGGGGTCTTGCTCGGGGTTCGAATCTGCTAACTTCTTGGAAGAAAACACGGAAGAAAAGAAGTTTTTGACGCGCGCCCAATATAGTCCGGCCGCCGCCATAGCGGCGGCAATGCCCGCTAACAGTCCCTGTAGGATGATGCTGCCGGTGCCGGGGTCGAGGTAGGCATGCGCGGGTGACGTATACAACACGGTCAGACCTGCGACGGCCATTAGCCCGCGGGCACGCATAGTAGGTCCAGGCCCGATTCCTGGAGAATTGTCTGCTTTTGCCATACTGATCTCCACTCGCCGCTAGTCGCGGTGCTAGAAACACCTAGTCCAATAAATCATAGACTCTCATCAGCCAGCTGTTCAAGGTTCGACGTGATGTGAGCA
>JAPUIX010000025.1 GCA_027296625.1 Gammaproteobacteria bacterium
CTCTGGTGGTGCTCCCTCACGAGGCGGAGGGGATCCAAAGGGATATTCAAAATGCTGACTTTGTTCTTTTGTGCCCAGAACAGGCTTCGCTAATACCTTGTGAATCTGTAGACCTTGCTATTAATACCTCAGCATTTCAGGAAATGAATTATTCGCTTATCGACTGTTATTTTAGGCTAGTGAAGAGATGTCTGCGGAAAGATGGTCTTTTTTATTGCTTAAACGAGAGGATTTTTACGAGACATAGAGATGACGGACCAATTGAGTTTGAAAAGTACCCCTGGGATCCTGGATTCGATGATATCTTTCATGAGGAGTTTGCATTCGGACGGTTGTCTGGGTCTTATGAGCGGATGCATCGATTACAAGTTAAATGTTGAGGGGGACTTTGGATGATTGAACCTGTTAGGATCGGGGATCGGTATATAGCTCCGGGGGAGAAGCCCTTCATTGTCGCGGAAGCCTGCATTAATCATCAGGGTGAGATCGTTGTGGCTGAGCGGATGGTGCGCGTGGCTCACGCACTTGGGGCTGACGCGATCAAATTCCAGGTCCATGTGCTCGAGAACGAGATGCTAAGGGAGGCCCCCCAATCCGATAACTTTGATGAGCCCCTTTGGGAGACCCTGGACAAAACGAACTTGACGGTGGACGAACACCGTCGACTGAAGCAGCTGTGTGAGAGCCTTGGCATAATATATCTGTGCACGCCGTTTAGCCGAGATGGCGCTGATATTCTAGAGGAGCTTGGCGTTGTTGCGTATAAGACTGGGTCTGGCGAGCTGACTAATCTTCCTGTTCAAGAACATATAGCGAAAAAGGGAAAGCCAATGATCATTTCGACGGGAATGTGCACCGTTGATGAGATTGCTGAAACGGTGGAACTGGTCAAAAATGTAGGTACCCCGTTCATTCTCACCCACTGTGTTTCCGCCTACCCAGCTCCGTACCACATAGCCAACCTGAACATGATTCCCAAGTATATGGACCTCTTCAAGGTGCCCGTGGGACTGTCTGATCATACTCGCGGCATTTACACGTCGCTTGGTGCCGTCGCGCTGGGGGCGTGCCTGGTGGAGAAACACTTTACGCTTGACAAGCTGCAGAAGGGTCCGGATCACGCCTCGTCGCTTGAGCCGTTCGAGCTGGGCGAATTGGTGAAGGGAGCCAAGGCTGTCTTCCTGGCCCTCGGAGACGAAAAGCGCATCTTCCCCGAGGAGAACCAGATAATTGCATGGGCGCGCGAGAGCGTTGTGACAGAATGCTCCGTTGCCAAGGGGACCACCATCACGCCTGAGGTGGTCTGGGTGAAGCGGCCGAGCCCCGGTACGGGAGCGGTTCCGGCAAAAGACCTCAAGAAAGTTATTGGTCGGATAGCGAAGGTGGACATTCCCGAAGGAGTCCAGGTCCAGTGGGACCATCTGCAATAGAGCGACGCAAGATCGCGGTCATCACCGGTACCCGCGCGACTTACGGCTACAATCGCGGGATCATCAAGCTTCTACACGAGTCCCAGGCGGTTGACATGGAACTCATCGTGACGGGTATGCACCTGCTAAAGGAGTACGGGCTTTCCTTTCACGAGGTAGAGCGCGATGGGGTGCCGATTGCCGCACGAGTGGACATGATGATTGGTGGAGACACACCCACCGCATGGGCCAAGTCTCTTGGCGTGGCGATCCAAAGTTTCTCCCAGGTTTACGACATGCTCAGGCCAGATATTGTTCTCGTTAGTGGCGACCGTGGCGAAATGCTGGCAGCGACGATGGCGGCGGCCTACATGAATATCGTGGTTGCACACCTTCAGTCGGGCGACCTGTCGGGACATATCGACGGCTCGGCCCGCCACGCCATCACGAAACTTTGCCATATTCACTTTCCGGCTTGCGACGACTCGACCCTTCGCGTCGAGAAAATGGGTGAAGAACCATGGCGCATCTTCAACGTTGGCGCGCCACAACTTGACGAGGTGATCCACGGACGGAAGCTCGACCCGTCCTCACTGGCGAACATGCTGGCCCTAAAGCTTGGCGAGCCCATCTTGATCGTCCTCCAACACCCAGTCCTCGCCGAAGTGGGTCAGACCAGGGACCAGATGGTGGAAACGATGGAGGCGATCAAGCGTGCCCGGCAGCAGACGCTGGTGATCTATCCCAATGTCGATGCCGCTGGTCAAGAGATCATCGATGTCATTCGCCAATACGAACACCTCCCCTTCGTCAAGGCGGTCAGCAATCTTGATCGGGAAGTCTTCCTCAGCCTGCTCACTGTCGGCTCTGCTCTGGTAGGAAACTCGAGCTGTGGCATCTTGGAGGCACCGTCGTTCAAGCTGGCCGCGGTGAACATCGGCAACCGGCAGCGTGGCCGGTTGCAGGCCTCCAACGTGATCAACGTAGACCACGACTGCGACCGGATCTTCGAGGCCATTGAAAAGGCCGTGGGGGACGAGTCTTTCAAAATCCAGCTTGACCACTGCGTGAACCCTTATGGCGATGGGAAGAGTTCCGAGCGGGTAGTGAAGATTCTCAGCGAGATTCCCATCGACCATCGACTGCTTGACAAGCAGATGACGTACTGATTCCACGAGGACTTCCATGAACATCCAATCAGTTCTCGTCACCGGCGGCGCTGGTTGCATTGGCCTCGAGGTATGCACTGAGCTGAAGCGGAGAGGATTGAAGGTCCGGTTATTTGACCTTCCCGAACAGGTGTTGCGGGTAAAACACGCAGTCGCGGGAGATATTGAAATCTTCTTCGGATCGGTTCTTGACTCCTCGTCCCTTCGTGACGCTATGGATGGTTGCGATGCCGTAATCCATCTGGCTGCAATGCTGGGGGTTAGAAGGACGGAACTCAACAAGCTTAGGTGCCTGGAAATTAATGTGGACGGCTCTAAGCGTGTACTAGAGTGTGCCATCCAACATCAGTTGAAGAAGATCGTTTTTTCCTCTTCCTCCGAAGTTTACGGAGAGCCTTCGTTTAATCCCGTGGATGAGAATGCGCCTACGCAAGGCAAGAGCGTCTATGCGGTAAGTAAGCTTGTGGGGGAGGAACTGTGCAAGGCATATGCACAACGTTATCCTGAGTTTTCCTACACGATCCTACGTTACTTTAACACTTACGGTCTGTATCAGACGGCACAATTCGTAATACCCAAGTTCGTGGCAAACGTGCTCAAGGACAGACCTCCTATCATCTATGGCGATGGTAAACAGAAACGGTCCTATTGTTTTGCAAGTGACGTAGCTTGGGCGACCGTTGAGGCACTTTTACGCAGGGAAACCAATGAACAGGTGTTCAATATCGGGAATGGGGCACGAAGCGTTGACTTGTGGGAGCTAGCGCGGTTAGTCATCTGGCTTGTTGGCAAAGATGGTAAAATGAAGCCTCTGCAGCAGCCGGATTTCGCGTTTACGGACCGTGCCGCGGACCGGGAGGTCGCCATCCGTGTATGTGACACGGGTAAAGCACACGAGATACTAGGGTTCTCGCCTCGGGTATCACTAGAGGAGGGCATTCGGAGGCTGATAAGTTCATGCGCCATATTTGAACGGTGGGAGACAACCGAACTGTCGTATCTGCAGGACGAGTTGGTATGACCGGCTCGTTTGTCCAAGCGAACGAGAAGTGGCAAATCTCATGCAGATGGGTACTTGTGATAGAGAAAAGTGAGCTCGTGAACTCTCGTGCGAATATACTGGTCGTTCGATGTGCCTGGACTAGATAAATAAAGGCCATGGTCTCCTTTCGAAGTATAGCGAAGTACGTGGTTAATCCCCGGCGATTGGCGGACCGCTGGCGGATCCATTGCGATCTCCGCCAATTCCGTCAGGCGTATGCGTCCCTCTTTGGCGTTCCCGTTCGCTCGGACGCCGACCCGCGAGTTCTCGTCGTCGGTCTTCACGACTTCATTCCATCCGCCAAGGAGGATGGGGTCTATGCCAAGACTCTAGAGTGGCGTGGCTACACACCCTATATACTTGTCGAACGGAACTCGATAACCCTCCAATATTACAAGGTTTTTGGCTTCAATCGATTTATCGCTTTCAGTGATTTCATTCACATTGTCCCACGGGATCCGTTTCTTGACCGAGCTAGAGAAGTGGTTTCAGGCGCGGACCGGGCAGCGGACCTGGTGAACTTGCGGTACCGAGACGTGTACGTCGGGCGTCACGTACTGTCGTTACTGACGCGGCAG
>JAPUIX010000026.1 GCA_027296625.1 Gammaproteobacteria bacterium
CGCGGGCATCGCCGGGATCGGCTTCATCATCGACAGCCAGCCCTCCCGCGAATCACCATGACAACCGAATCACGCAACCGAACCTCAGGCAACAGGGCGGTTTTCCCCATCCCCGGCCAAGAGTCGTGATCGGGCGCCCCGGTTCGCTCCCCGGACCCGTGGCGTTCATGTGCGACCTTCGGGTGGCCCCCGCCTTGAGTAAATGGGGCGCGCAGGGTAAGGCCGTTTTCTGCACCGGGCGGCACGCTATTTTCTTCGGAATCAATTGTGATAGGACCTACGCGCCATACCACCCTGGGCCCGCGCATGGGCGAATGCGGTTGCCGATTGCCTGTTTCCGACCGCGTGGACGCGTTATCAGCCGGCGGTGGATGTCTTAGACACTATCCCACAGATCGGTAAGCTGGGGGATGTTACGCCGGATATCGGACCGCCAGCAAAGCTCGAAGCCCCGTTCACGCATATCATGGGGTACTTTTTCGGGGAGGATTTTTCTGAGATCCTCCAGATCGTCGAACAGGATGCCGCCGCCTTCGCCCACGTAGTCTTGGAGGTCAGGACGGATATTTGCAATACAGACGCCGACGCCGGCCGCCTGAGCCTCGGCAACCGCCAAGGGCCATCCTACATTTTTCAAAACTTTGTCGGCGGTATAGACCAGCCAGCGGTGTTGTTTATAAACCCCAGGCATTTCTTCGGGTTGCACAACGTCACGGATATTGCACAGCCCATTCATCGTCCTATTTTCTTCTTTCAATTTGTCTGCGCTGTAACCGATGGGGTACAGATTGAACGTGAGATCGGGCAGCATATTGGCGAGCGAGAGAAAATCCCCCATCGCCTTTTTCCCCAGGGTCGCGCCCATATTGATGATGGCGTCCCCATTTTCAGATTTATCGAAGAATCTATTGATGTCCACCACGGGAAACGCCAGGTGGAGCTTTTCTTCCTGGACCCCACATTTCAGGAAATATTCACAAGTAAACGGGAACGTCAGTACCCCAAGGCAGAGATCAGAATTGATTAATTCAGTAAAGCGACCGACCTTCTCCAGATAGGACGGATCAGCGGGATCAAACCCCGTCAGCACGTCAAAACTGTGGGCGCGGACGGTGTAAGGGATCGAATAATGCTCGCAGAACGGCACGAATTGATGGGCGAGGGTCATATAATGAAAATGGACAATATGAGGGTGAAAAACTTCCACCAATTGATCCAGCACTTTCTGTGGCGCATCGGCGCCAAGGCAATAACTGCGGTGATTTTGATAGGGCAAGTTGGCTGGTCTGGCCGCAAATATCTGAAGCTCGTACAGATGCGAAACATTCTCTATTTCGTTATAGATATATGTCTCCGAGAGCTGCGGGTATTCCTGAAGCAGGTATAAAACGCGCTTTTTCAAAGTCGTTTATCCTTCGTTTATTACAGCCCAAGATGATACCACCGTATGCGATATTGGTAGCGCATTCTCGAGTTGATTCAGGATTCCCCATTTGCATTCCTGCGACAAGGTTGATAGTGGCCCGATACCGCCCGGCAGGCAAGTCGGGGCGTGAGTTGGCCGCCTGGATCCGGCTGGTGCCGCGGCACAACACGACTGGCGGCAAGCAACGCCTGGGGCGGATCTCCAAACAAGGGGATCAGTATCTGCGGTGGCTTCTCGTTGCCAGCATTATGTCGGTTGTCCATCATGCGAAACGGCGTGTCATATCACACCTTCCGTGGCTTGCCGAAATTTTAACCCGCAAACCAACCAAGGTTGCCGCGGTGGCGGTGGCCAATAAGAACGCCTGCATTGTCTTGGGCGTTCTCATGGGTGGTGAGAGCTACCGGCCGGCGGCTCACTAGGCGTCGAGACGACAGGCAGAAGCCCAACAGTTTGACGGGGTGAAGGTGAGGTAACGCGAAAACGGTCGAACCGAGGGTCGGGAAAACCCGCTTGGGTCAGGGCGGCATCTGCGCGCGTGCTTTTGACTGGGACCTGGCCCCGCAGATTGCATTAGGGCCGGCGGTCGTGGAACAGCGCAAACAGGCCGGACACATGACTGCACCCGACTATCTTGCACCGATCTCAAAGAATCCATTGCCAAAGGGGAGCCGTCCACACATGACTCAAAGCGGACATCAGCTCAGTACTGTTCGGTATTCTCAACGGGTGCGTCCTCAACGCGTACAATAATTTTTCGGCAGGCTTTGCTAATCACAAACCAGCTCGTTAATGGATGGACCACGACCTATCGTGCCAGTGCAGTGCTGGATATGTCGCCGGATGCCCTTTGTGCTGCCATCGCCGGCAACCGGGGGAAGCCATCTAGAAATTCTCCGCTTAGCAGAATGCGGCTCAAAGAAGTAAGATTTCCCAACCCGGGCGGACTTTGCCGGCCAAACGACCAGACAGCCGATGGTAGGGCTAAAGGATGAACGCGAAAATAAACATATCGGAGACGTTAGGGACCGCGTTTGCGGCACACCAAGCAGGAAACCTTCCCAAAGCCGAGCAACTGTATCATCAAATCCTCGCGACCGATCGCAAACACTTCAATGCATTACAACTGCTCGGCGTAATCCATGCGCAGCGGGGCGAATTTCGCGAAGCGGTGCGCCTGATAAAAGCAGCATTGAAGGTCAAAAAAAATGATCAACAGGCATTGTACAATCTCGGCAAAGCCCTGCTCCCATTGAAGCGCCCAGGGGACGCGTTGAAATGCTTCGATAGGGTCTTGTCAATCAGACCTGACCATGCCGAGGCGCAAAACAATCGCGGAATTGCACTGCAGGAACTTCATCGTCTGGATGATGCGCTGGAGTGCTTTGACGAGGTGCTCGCGATCAGGCCTGATCATGCCGAGGCGCAAAACAATCGCGGAAATATATTGCTGGAACTTCATCGTCCCGATGAGGCGCTCCAAAGCTATGACAAGGCGCTGGCGATTCATCCCGACTATTTCGAGGCGCGCAACAATCGCGGAAATGCCCTGTTGGAACTGAATCATTTTGATGAAGCGCTCAGGAATTACGACCAAGCCCTGGCGATCCATCCCGACTATGCGAAAGCGCATAACAATCGCGGAAACGTGCTGCGAGGTTTGAGACGTTTGGAAGATTCCCTCGAAAGTTATAACCGGGCCCTGGCCATCGAACCCAATGCCGCGCGCACCCTATTCAATCGTGGAAAACTTCTTCTGGACTTGAAGCTCTTGGATGAGGCGGTCCAAGACTTCGAGTGCGGAATCAATATCGACCCCAATTACAGCGATGCTCGTGGGAGGCTCTACTACGCGAAAAGGCATGCTTGCGATTGGCGTGATTATGAAGAAGAGACATCGCTAATCTTGGCGGAAACCAGGGCCGGGAAGCGCTGCGCCACGCCGTGGCAATTCTTGGCCATGTCGGATTTGCCCGGCGATCAGCTGCAATGTACACAAAGCTGGCAGCGCGAGAATCACCCGGTCTCTGAATCACCGCTTTGGACCGGTGAACGTTACAACCATGAC
>JAPUIX010000027.1 GCA_027296625.1 Gammaproteobacteria bacterium
TACGCCGTCCGCGGGACTGCGCGGGTTCTTCTGGGAGATTATCTACCGCAGTCCAATCACAATGCGCACCCATCACTACCACTGGTTCGACTTAGCACGCATGCGCCATGCGCCGCACGAGAGCCCTATTCGCCGCACGCCGCTCCTTTACAATATCTTTGACGGCCGCGCCGAGGGCATGGCCACCGGTATGGAAGAGATGATGATGCACGCCGGAATGTTGGACGACAAGCCTCGCGCCCGCGAACTGATCTGGATCCTCCTTGCCCAACGTGCCGCTCGCGGTCTTGGCGGCCTGTACCAGCACGGCCTGGAGATGACCCTCGACGAGGCGACGCAATTCGCCTCAAAATGGACGCCCTGGAGCCTGCTCCCCGCTGACGGCGCCACGATCCAGCACGAAGAGCAGTTCTATCTGGAACAGCCGGCTTACGGCACCAGCTACGTGATCGGCAAAATTGAGATTGAGAAACTGATCGCTGAATATGCCCGGCAGCGGGCAGGCAATTTCGTTCTTAAGGAGTTCATGTATGACTTCAACCGAGCCGGGGTTATTCCCATATCCCTCATTTACTGGGAACTCACCGGCGACAAGTCAATGTTAGAAGCGGCGATTGGTGAGCAATGAAAGTTGGGCCATCCATACTAAGATCGGTCATTGGTTTAAGATGAAGGTCAATGCCCGATGACACGAAGACATCCGCTACTCTGTTCAGGTTGATCCTGGATCGTGAACAGGAGTGGCAGGAAAGAATGCGCATGGTGCATGATGCGCAGCGTTTCCTTTACATAAGCACTTACTATCTTGAGTACGACCCTTACGGCATCGAATTTCTGGATGGTTTAATCGCGGCCTGCCAGCGCCAGGTGCAGGCCGTTCTGCTCATCGATGGTTTTGGCCAATGGCTCGCGGGCAACCTGATGACAAAAGCAAGCGAGAGAGCGCTACGTGAAAAACTGAAGCTCCTGCGCGATAGTGGCGGCCACGTCGTTTATTATCGGCCGCGGAAATTTTTGCAGCGGCTGTGCGGCACCGGCTTCCATTCGAAGTACCAGATGTCGGAGGAAGGTACTGCGATTTTTGCGAGCGGCAATATCTCGAAGATGTCGTTCGACCGTTGGTTTGAATTTGCCCTTCTGGTCAAAGGCGCGGTTGTGGTGAAGATGATGGAGGATTTCGCGAAAGCACTCGGTCAATCCGATATCGACCTCACCGAGGCCGTCGCCTTTATCAAAGACCTGCCGATAGAGTCCACCGGCGATCATATGTCACTGGAATTCCTCGCCTATCACCCGAGTGATGATCCTTCGCATCTCAGCCCGATTCGCCAAAAAGTCCAAAACACCATCACCCGTCGGCTCATCGAAGACATCCACGCGGCCAGCGAGAGTATTTTACTGACGAGTTTTTACTATAAACCGCCGGCGGAGCTTGGCCAGGCCGTTATCCAGGCCGCCCGTCGTGGCGTACATGTGGAAATACACCACTCGCACAGGGATGCCCTCGGCGGAGTATCCACCCTGCCGTGGGTTTCCGCAGTCGCCGAATACCCTACTCTGTTGCAGGAGAAAATTAATATCTATGAACATACGCTCGGCCAGCATACCAAGTTTGTGTTAATAGATGATCGGTGCGCCTGGCTGGGGAGCTACAATTTTGAACACGCAGCCGACGACCGCCTGGCCGAAGCGATGATTGTAACGAGTGCTCCGGTGGCTATTGACGATATTCGTCATTTTTTTCAAACCCTGCGCGAAGACGAGGCAACTCAGCATGTTCGAGGGGACTACATGACCTCCCTGTCACCGGGGCTAAAAGCCTATCGTTTGGCCTGCTTGCCTGTTAAACGATGGCTTTAGATTTAAGAATAGCTATGGAAACACAAAGAAACACCAAGTTCATGTCCGATCTGGTCATTAAACAACTATGGAAAGACTCATGACTCGCACTACCATAATCCGCCTGATTGATGCCCCACTCGACAAGGTATTCAAAACAGTTTCTGATATCAGTCAATTTTCTCAAGCTATTCCACATATTATGAAGATTGAGTATCTATCTGATAAAAAAAATGGAGTCGGTACTCGATTTCGAGAAACACGCCTTATGAAGGGAAAAGAAGCAGTAACGGAACTGGAAGTAACCGAGTATATCGAAAATGAACGAGTTCGATTCGTAGCAGATAGTCACGGTACTGTTTGGGATACGGTATTTACTGTCAGGCTAAGGATATGCAGACAGAGCTAACAATGACAATGGATGCGAAAGCCTACCAGTTACTACCAAAACTCATGAACCCGTTGATTAAGGGCATGATTAAAAAAGCGATTATGCAAGATATGGATTTGGTCAAAATATATTGCGAAAAGGCAACTGCCGGTTATTGATGACTTTAAGCGCATGTATGCTCTACTCGGACAGCGTTTGCCAGCAGAAGCTGGCGTACGAATCACCCAATTATGAGTGATCCTGAGATCGAGCATTGGTTTAAGATGCAGATCAATATGGGATTACAGAGGGCGCATCGCTAATGCCTGAATTTATCGAACAAACTTTTAAGTTCCAGCGAGCGGTGACTGTAGTTGTGCCAACGCAAAATACATTTGCAAAGACATCGGAGCGGAATCAAGCATGCTTGACCTGCCAACCATCACGCAAGACGAACTGATCAGGAAAATTAAGACCAAGCTCGAGTCCAGGCCGCGCAAATCGAGCTACTCCGACATGGGCGTTGCACCGGCCGCGACAGAGCCGGCGGCCTATGTGTTGATTTTGGGCGCCGGATTTAGCTACGGCGTCGTGCCGCTGGTGCATGAGCTCATGCACCAGACCATCGGTGACTACTACTGCCCGGACCAGGATCAGGCGTCCCTCGAGCGCCCCGCGAGCGCGCTCCGAAAAGACTCCGCCAGCTTCTGGGCCGAATTCAACCAGGCGGCGGCGAAAGAGGATTTACCAACTGTTGAGTTGGACGGCGATGGCCTCCCGAAGAGTCCGGGCGCCGCGTATCAGTACCTGTTCACGTATGAGGGCGCAAATGTGCTCTTTGCACAAGTCGAGCCAACGAAATTGAGCTATGTGGAGCGCCTTCAGCAGCAGCGTGCTGAAGGCCGGGCGCCGAAAAAACGGCAGGAAGCGCAGCAAAGGGCCGGCGAGAGGTTTGTAAAGGGATTTCTTCAATACGTCCTCGACCCCGGAGCTGAACTCGCGTGCGGCTCGACCGGGCGAAACGATCTCAACGCGGCACACATCTACCTGGCGGGGTTGCTCGAGGCGCAGCAACTAGGCCAGGAATGGAAAACCTGCGCCTTCTGCCGGACCCTCTTCACCACCAACTTCGACACCCTGCTTCAGAACTCGCTTCAAATGGTCAATCTCCTGTACCGCCTCACAGACAGACCGGAGAGGGGCCTCGACCCCTCCGAGTTTCCCGCAGAGGAGGGACCGATTCATCTAGTTTATACCCACGGCAGCATTCTTCGTCATAATCCGGCAAGCACGACAGACGAGCTGGGCGGGCTCAAAGAGAAAAACATCGACGTGCTTCGCGGTTGCCTGGACTCGCAAGATGTGATTGCCATCGGCTACAGCGGGTGGAACGACGGGTTGATGGCTGCCTTGCGCCGCTGCGATTCAAGCAAACACATGGTTTACTGGTGTGACGTCCGTTCCCGGCCGACATGTCACGTCGCAAGTTTCCTCAGGGAACGGGCAGGCCGCGCGGCCTACGTTCCTTTGGGTAAAGCAGGGGCCGATGGTTTCATGCGGCTGCTTTATGAAGCGCTCATCCCGGCGAAAGTTCAGCGCGACCCGAGGCAACGAGACCGCGACTGGAGACGTTTCGTATGGAATCGCTGATGCTGTTCCGGCCGCTGGATTTGTTCCTTACCATGGCAGGCAAGGACGTCTCGATCACTGACCACCGTTCGTGGCCTCAACCTTCGCTTTTGGCAACGCCTTGCGCGGCAGCTTTTCATTCCGCATCGCAGAGTGGTAGACAAATGATGCCATGATCACTGAGGCTTGCATCAGGTCGCCCGGAAGTGCGTGGTCATAAACATCCATGTTGGTGTGGTGCGTACGCGTGCGGTAGTCGATGGGGTCCTGAATAAACTGGAAGCCGGGCAGCCCGATTGCGTCGAAGGAGAGATGGTCGGTACCACCCGTATTTCGAATGGTCAGCGTCTGTGCGCCGAGGTCGTGGAACGGCTCAAGGTAGGCCGCGAAGATGGGCCGCACCGCATCGTTTTCCTGCAAGTAGATGCCGCGAATTTTGCCGGTGCCGTTGTCGAGATTAAAGTAGGCGGAAAAGTTGGCGTGTTCCGGCTTCAGTTCCATGGTTTCGCGATCACCAAAGTGCTTTGTGACGTATCCCTTTGAGCCAAGAATACCCTGCTCTTCGCCGCTCCAGAGCGCGATGCGGATAGTTCGTTTTGGCCGCACGCCGATGGCTTTGAGTATCCGTACAGCTTCCATCGCCACAACACAGCCTGCCGCGTTATCGCTAGCGCCGGTGCCTGCGTGCCAGGAATCGAGGTGCCCGCCCAGCATTACGATTTCCTCTTTCCGCCTTCTATCTGTTCCCGGGATTTCAGCCACCACATTGTAGCCGAGAGAATCGTCAGTGAAAAACTGTGTCTTGATATCGATAGTGAGGTCAACCGGAATGTTATGTTGCAGCAGCCGTGCAATTCGTGAATAATGTTCGGCCGCAACGGCCAACTGCGGTACGGTTGGCTCTGCATTCATATCGCGCGACCCGCCGCTTTGGGCGATAATCGTGCCGTGCTCTCTCGGACTTGCCGAAAGCCACACAGCCACGCCTTCTTCTTTGAAAAACCCGGCCATCTTTTTTTGCAGCGCGCGCCGCTTGCGGAATTCGGCTCTTCTGGCCCACCAGGCTGGTTTGCTGCCGGGTTCCGGTGCCTGCGCCAGGTCGGCAAGATCCTCATCTGAGTGCCGGATGGCATCGGCTTCGAAGTGCGTCTCGGCTTCTCTCCCGGGCTTGGTCATAACGATCGCGCCCTGCAGCTTGCCCCTGTAATCTTCCAGGTCTTCTTCGGACTCGACATCGAGTAGAATTGGCGGGCCGGAAATCCTTCCTTGAGTCCCAGGGGTCCAGGCTTTGGGGTAAGCAATGATGTTCAGGTATTGAGGCGCCATCATTTCAACGGAGAAATGTTCAACTGTCCAGCCATGCCCGAATGTTCCCCACGGTTCCAATGTGGCATCCACCAGTTGCCACTCCTTCAGGCGGTCAACACACCATTCGGCGGCGGCACGGTAGTTAGGCGAGTTGGTGAGTCGCGGACCGTGAACGTCAGTTAAATAAAAGAGCGTCTCTTCAACCTGTGAGCGTTGGAATCCCTCCGACTTTATTTTAGCAACAATATCGAGGTCGATGAACTCCTGCGCACCAGAGCTTCCCGTAAACAGCAGGATGATTATCAGCATCGCAGCATTTCGTTTCATGTCGGTCTCCGAGTTTAAGTAGTTGGAAAAA
>JAPUIX010000028.1 GCA_027296625.1 Gammaproteobacteria bacterium
GTACAAGACAAACACGACGACGAGCACGACTACGCCGCCCACGATCCCATAGCCGAGTGCCCTTATCGTATGTTTCACTGCGCCGAATGCGAAGCGCTTCATCATTGCCTACTCAAGGCAGTGACTGTCATCCAACTGAGATGATAATGACATCGACTAAACGCTGCACCAAGGGGCCAACGATCAAAATAAAGGGAACAACGATGATGTACGCCAGGAGAAAGCTCAGCCCCCAGATCCTAAAAAAGCCGGGACCAAAGCCCAGGTTATATGCAATGACGACACCAGTAACCAAAGACGTGGTAACGAGTGCCATGATGATGGCGAACAGTATACGGTTTGCTAAGCTCGTCTGCATCGGCAACCCCCACATGGTGGACGATCATGGGTTTCTCCCGGCGGTAAATCGCAACCAGGCCACAGGGAGAGAAATTCATTAAGCGGGTTGCGGTTGACTCGGCGCAGCCGAATTGGGATAAGCGTGATACCACAATCGCGCTTGTTTGCCTACCGGCAGACGTGCACTCCTCTCCAATGTATCATTCACCGCCTAGTCTATCGACAACGCCCTGCAGCCTCGTTCCAGATCATGGCTAGTATCTCGAAAAATGCACGTACTCTGTTGGTGACTGGTGTGCCCGGCATCGGCAAAACGACGCTCGTCAAAAAGGTCGCCTGTGCCCTTATCGGGCGTAGGATCCAGGGTTTTTTCACCGAGGAGATCCGGTCACAAGGGCGTCGACAAGGATTCCATCTCGAGGCCTTCGATGGGCAGCGGATCATTCTTGCCCATACCAACGTTCAGTCGACCTACAGGCTCGGTCGCTACGGCGTCGATGTGGTGGCACTCGATAGCATCGTCAACGATGCATTACAACCAAACCCCAGTGTGGATCTCTATCTCATCGATGAGATCGGAAAGATGGAGTGCTTCTCACAGAGATTTCAACTCGCCATAACCCATCTGCTTGAGTCCAACGCGCCAATTATCGCGACCATTGCACTAAAAGGCAGTGGATTCATACAAAAAATCAAAGAGCGACCGAATGTGGCGTTACTTCAGCTCACCCGGGATAACCGAGAGGATATTCTCGATGCCGTCCTCGCTTGGACTGCTGGAAAATGAACCCTCCACCACCCATCCAGCGGCCCGCGAGCCTCATTCCAACGCCAAATGAATTACCTTCCAAATCTCCTTGACGAAGAGCATCCAATTGCCGACCATGGAATCTGCACCTCGCGTCAACAACCATCCAAGTTGCCAAAAATGCGAGGCTGTTCGGAACATCATGCGCGCCCCATAAAATCATCCAAGATAGGAGAAGGAAAACAATCTTATGAAGTTTCTCGCCGTTCATCCAAGTGCGCTCATGTACACGAAAATCTTCCTTCGGCTTGAGCCGTTGGGATTGGAAATCGTGGCTCAGGTTGTTCGAAGTGCCGGGCACGACGTGCGGCTCATCGATCTCCAGGCGGAAACCTACAAGGATTACTTTAAAATTGTGGATAACTGGCGGCCGGATATCATCGCTTTCTCCTGCAACTACCTCGCCAACGTTCCGGAAATTGTCGATCTCGCGAAGGCAACTAAAAAGAAACGCCCCAATAGTTTTGTCTTCGTAGGTGGGCACAGTGCATCCTTTATTGCTGAAGAGTTCATCGAACATGGCGGCGGTGCCATCGATTGCGTTTTAAAGGGTGAAGGTGAAGCGTCGGTCGTTAAGCTTGTGGACGCCATACGCTACGACCGTTCTGCAATCGGCCAGATTCCGGGGGTTGTTTCCGAGCACGGGAATGGCCCGCCTCCTCTGTTCGTCCAAAGTCTTGATGACGTTCAACCGGCGCGTGACCTGTTGCGCAACCGGCGAAAATACTTTATTGGTTTGCTCGATCCAGCAGCCTCTATTGAGTTCACTCGAGGTTGCCCCTGGGACTGCTCGTTTTGCAGTGCATGGACCTTCTACGGCCGAAGCTACCGAATGGTCACTCCGGAAAAGGCCATCGAAGACCTCGCCCATATAAAAGAACCCGGCATTTTTATTGTTGACGACGTAGCGTTCATTCAAGCCAAGCACGGTTTTGCAATCGGCGAAGCCATCGCACGGAAAGGCATCAAGAAAAAATTCTATCTGGAAACCCGGACGGATGTGTTACTGCGCAACAAGGATGTTTTCAAATTCTGGAAAGAACTTGGCCTTGAATACATGTTCCTGGGACTGGAGGCAATCGATTCCGAAGGACTCAAAAAGTATCGCAAACGCGCCACGTTGGACGACAATTTTGCTGCGTTAGAATATGCTCGCTCTTTAGGGATCACGGTCGCCATCAATCTCATCGCCGATCCAGACTGGGACCGCGAACGTTTCGATGTAGTACGCCGATGGTGTTTAGAGATCCCGGAGATTGTAAACATCTCGGTAAATACGCCATACCCAGGCACGGAAACCTGGCACACGGAATCGCGCAGAGTAACAAGCCGGGATTACCGCTTGTATGACATTCAACACTGCGTCCTTCCGACCAAACTATCGCTCCCGGAGTTCTATGAGGAGCTCGTCAAGACTCAGGATGTATTAAATAAGAAACACCTAGGCTGGCAAGCGCTGAAATCCACCGCCGCGCTTGCAATGGGGCATGTGCTGCGTGGTCAAACCAACTTCGTCAAAATGCTCTGGAAATTTAACAGCATCTACAATCCCAAGCTTCAGCTGGCTGACCACGAGATGGCGGTCGAATATGAAATGAGACTTCCACCGCCAGCGAAAGAAAAAGTCGATCCGAAACTGCTCTATGTTCACGCTGCACGGGATCGCGCGGGTCGGTCGATTGATGAAGCAACTGAAGATTTCGTCAATCAGACTCGAATGGGAACAAGTATCTAATTCAGCAAGCCAAAGCTGGCAGTCACGCAATACAACAGAATACCCCTTAGTTGATCAGCGTCCTAAAAACGCCTGGGCTAACGCCTATAGAAGCTATTACGCCGCATTGCCCCACAGTTCCTCAAGCCGTTGATCCCGGCCACAATGGTATCGGTAGAACTTGTAACGAAGGGGATTCTTTTTATAGTAATCCTGATGATATTCCTGTGCGGCGTAGAACTCAGTCGCAGGAGTAATCTCAGTGACAACAGGTTGCTGAAACGGCTTGGTTTGCTCTATACGGTCTTTTGACTGCTCGGCGAGACGCTTCTGTTCTGCGTCGTGATAGAAGATCTCGGTGCGGTACTGCCTCCCTGTATCGCAAAATTGCCTATCCGGGGTCGTAGGATCGACATTACGCCAGAACACTTCCAGCAACTTCTCATAGCTGATCTTTTCCGGATCGTAAACAATCTCAACCGCCTCCGCGTGCCCGGTGCCACCCGCCGAAACCTCCTTATACGTTACATTCTTAGTATGACCTCCCGTGTAACCTGAGGTCGTCGAGATAACGCCGTCGAGCGTGTCAAAGGGCGGCTCCATGCACCAGAAACACCCTCCGGCGAATGTGGCCTTAGCAAGGTTTGCACTATCGAGGGGCTTAACCGGATCGCCTTCAGCCATTCCGGACAAACTCACCACAAGGAGCGCAGCCACCGCGAGCACCCCAAAAATACCCAGCTTCTTCATCATCCCATTCTCCACCTCTTCATCATGCCAGATTAGACTGCATCCGACCCTTTTAGTTTTTCACCACCAGAAATGCGTTCATCGGCCCACGAACGTTACCAGTTTTCTCGAAAAGGCCTGAGATCCAGCTCAAACGTCCAGGCTGATGTTGGTTGTTTGGTAAGAAAGTAAACCGACTCCGCAATGTCCTCGGGACTCATAAAAAATTCGTCAGGCTTATCAGGCATTGAGGTTCGTGTCTTTTCAAGGTCTATCACCCCATCGATAATCACATAGGAGACGTGGATCTTGTCGGAGCCTAAAAGACGTGCCATCGATTGGGCCAGGCTTCGTTGTGCGGCTTTCGCCGAGGCGAACGGTGTGAAATTCACACCACCTCTTAATGAGGCTGTCGCCCCAATGATGACGATATTGCCACCTCCGCCAGCGCGCATATCCGGCACGACCTGCTGCGACGCAACTAGACACCCCAATGCGTTTATACGCCACGCCTTTTCGAAACCAGCGGCTGTCGTGTTATCAAAATCGGTGAAATCACCTGCGCCCGCGTTGTAGATGAGCGCATCAACCGACCCGAGCTCTGATCTGATCCGGCCGAAAACATCTTGAATGTTATTCAAATCCGTGACATCGCATCTGTACGCCCTGGAACCGTCTATCTCTCTTTCAAGTCCCGCGAGAAAATCTTTATTCCTTGCTAGAAGTGCTACGTTGTGTCCTTCCGCGGCAAACTTTCGTGCGAATGCAGCCCCGTTCCCGGGCCCAACGCCCACCACCGCGCAGACCGGTCTCATTATTATGAGTTCCTCGTATTCATTCTCACTTGCTAATCGATGTCCCAAAAAATGTTTACGTTAGCTGAAATGGCTGTAGGCTGCCACAATCAACCCAATGATGATGACAAGGAATAACAAGCCTCTGGGCGATCCGCTCGAGCGCCTTTTTAATCGATAAACATGCGGATTCTCATTAATAAAGGCATCGACAGTCTCTTTGGCATCTTTTAGACCAATGCCTCGTGCCATTCTTAATCGCTTTATTGCTTGAATCTTGTGCCCAGCATGGAGTAAATCAATGACTTCAGCAGGGAGCTCCGAGTTTGTGGATTGTTCGCTGCTCACAACCCTTTCCCAAAATCACATTATATCATCCACATTGTCCGACTATCGCGTACGCTGCCTGTACTCACATTGAGCCCGACAAAGATGTTTCAACACGATCTGCCAATCGGGTCTCGAAGCCAGAATCTCACCACACCTGTCTTGGGAACAGGAAATAATCGTAGCCAGAAGAATAAAAAACGCCGGCACACTTGTGCCGGCGTCCTGCCCTTAATGCAGCGTAGGGCTACGAAGCCATCAACATCGCTTATTAGTTCCAGTTCTGCAGTCGCGTCTTCCAGGTCCCGTCTTCCTGACGCTCCAGAACGTTGACAAGATTCCCTTCATAATAATAGCTGCGGCCGTCTCTCGGCGTACGGAACGCCGACCATGTCGCGGCGACGTAAATCAAGTCGCCATCTCCGTAAATTTCAACGATTTCGACACTGTGATTGCCCCATCCGATATTAATCAGGGCCTCCCAGAAGCCGCGGATGTCCTGAGCACCAAGACGTGCGGAACCCGACGACGTTAACAGGATCGCATCCTGAGCATACAGCGCTGTTAAAGCCGAGGCGTCGCCACGGTTAAAGGCGCTATTCCACTTGACGATATTAGCCTCAGCGACTTTGCGGATATCCTCAGATTCATCGACATAGCCTTCAGCAACGGCCGCAAACGTGAGTAAGAACATGACACTTAGCAGTCGTTTCATAATCTCTCTCCAAGATTTGCCTATCGGAATCTGCCCTTCGGAAGGACCCTACAGCCACCTTCCAAGCTTTCGCTTCATCAGGGCTGATGTTAGAATTGTTGCAATGCACCATTCACACTGCTACAAGGCACAAAGCATAGGGTCTGGCCAAGCACCGAACAACACCATGTTGGTTAATAGATTGTTTCTTATTGGGAAGGGAACTAACGCTGAAAGGTGCACACATAAGGTGGACACATGGATAAGCTGACAAGCATGAAGGTCTTCACCCAGATCGCCAAGGCGAAAACCTTCGCTGGGGCAGCGGAGCAACTTGGCATGTCGCGAGCCATGGTATCGAAGCATGTGCTTCGGTTAGAAAATAGTCTCGGTGTGAGGCTACTAAACCGCACGACACGGCGGCTCAGCCTCACGGAGGTTGGAACCGCCTATCACGAGCGATGTGTTCAGATCCTTGCTGAGGTCGAAGAGACCGAGCTTGCTGTGACCCAGCTGAACTCGGAACCGAGGGGCACACTTAATATCGATTCGCCAACGTCGTTTGGCACATTCCACCTGGCACCTGCGATCGCGGAGTTCATACACCTCTATCCAGACATGAAAGTTAATTTAACCCTCACTGACCGCGCCGTTGACTTGGCCGAAGAAGGGCTCGATGTCGCCATCCGAGTCGGAAAGCTACCCGATTCCAGTTTAATCGCACGGAAGCTTGCGCCCGCCCACATGATCGTCTGTGGTTCCCCTGAATACCTAAAGCGCCGCGGTGTGCCTCAACATCCGGATGACCTCAAAAATCACAACTGTCTCCTTTACTCATTGCGAACGCCGCAAAATGAGTGGCAATTCAATGTCTCCGGGCATGAGTGTTCGGTCCGCGTATCGGGCAATCTAAAGTCACACGTCGGTGATTCCCTACGCCTTGCAGCCATTCACGGACTTGGCTTGATCCTTCAGCCAACGTATATGGTTGGAAAAGATCTACGCTCGGGAAAACTGCAGGCTGTACTGGCTGACTATGAGCCCACAGCAAAGGATATAAATGCCGTCTATCTACACCGGAGGCACCTATCTGCAAAGGTGCGCACGTTCGTGGATTTCTTGCAAGCGCGCTTTCAGCCAACCCCGTACTGGGACGAATGGTAAATCTAACTTTATTGGCGCTTGCAATTTTTCGAACCCATTCGTTGAACCGCCGTCCGAATGGAGACTACGCTATATCTTTGGTCGTTCTCCTTCTCGGCGGTGGGATTTTTTGCGTATTGATCGTACGTTCAAATAATCTCAACAAGCAGACAAAGATGCTACAGCGGTCAGGAGCAATGCAGAATGAAAGAAATTATTGCGATCCTCGTCATATTCCTCGTTCTCTCAAGCGCGAGCGTTACGTCTGCCAGCGAATTGAAGGTAACTGCGAGCACTTGGCCGCCATACGTCGACCCACAGCTCCCTGAGAGTGGCCTGGTAATCAATATTGTAAACGTAGCCCTAACAAGAGCTGGGTATACGACTACTGTCACGTTTGACACTTGGCCGCGAGCTTTAGAAGGAACAAAAATAGGTATCTATGATTTCATCGCAGGGGCCTGGTACAGCGATGAGCGATCCGAGTATCTCGCCTTTAGTCAACCCTTTATCATCAACGAAGTGAAATTTATCAAGAGAAAAGGTCGCCCTATTGTTTACAACACCCTGGAGGACTTGCGCGGCTTGGTGATTGGGATCGTGCGGGATTATGCCTATGGGGCCGAATTCGACAACGCGACCTATTTAATCAAAGTGCCACAAAACCACGTTATTCAAAACCTGAACAATCTTTTTTTAGGCCGAATCGATCTAACCTTAGCTGACAAACGTGTCGCGCGGTATGAATTAAGGCAATACATGAGTGGGGATATGAGTGAATTAGCATTTCTGCCGAAGCCACTGAGCGCAAAGGGTTTACACATCGCTGTAAGTAAGCGACGTCCTGATCATGCAAAGATCGTTTCTGATTTTGATTCAGCGATCACCGCCATGAAGAAAGACGGCACCTACATGGAAATTATGAAAAAGCACGGATTCTGATGATAAGGCCGAATTACTGAACATCCCCAGGCGATGGCGTGGCTACATCAGCCTCACTCCCATCTGGAAGTGGGCCTTCAGCTGGCGTGGCTGAGGCTGCGTCCCCATAGGTCTCCGATCCAAGCAAGATTGCCACCCACCGCGTATGTTCACTGCTATCCAGCGCAATCTTAACAGCCATCGTCAGCGGCACGGATAGGAACATACCGACCGGTCCCAATACCCATCCCCAGAACACGAGTGAGAAGAACACAACCAGCGTTGATAAACCGAGGCTGCGTCCAAGTACCCGCGGTTCGATCACGATACCGATTACTACGTTGACCACAACATACCCGAGACCACTCCACAGCGCCGCACCAACCCCAAGCTGAAGGAATGCCAAAAGTACGGCTGGCACGGCAGCAATAATGGAACCGATGTTGGGTACGAAGTTGAGCAAAAATGCCAACAATCCCCACACCACAGCAAAATCAACCCCAAGGATCGCAAGCCAAATGGCAACGGCGATTCCCGTCGCGAGACCGGTCCACGTCTTGATCCACATGTAATGTTTGATATTCGTGATGACCTTGCCGAATTGCGCAATCGACGCTTGTGAACCACGCAACACGGCATCCAACTTCGCGGGAAAGCTTGACGCCTCGAATAGAATAAAAATCACCGCAATCAGGATAAGGAATATATTGGTCAAAACACTACGCAAGGCATTCAACATACCGGCAAACCAGCCTATCGCTTTCGCCGGGTCCAGGGAATCCAGGAACGCCTGCGCGGGTAGGGTGACACCCTTTGCCTGAAACCACGCAATCAATGCCGCCATATCCTCTTGGAGACGAGCCTGGTAAACAGGAAGCGACTTAGAAAAATCATCCATTGAAGTGCCGACCATTGCGCCCATGCCAAATGCAATCCCAAGAATCCCTGCAATCACAACGATCATGGCCAGCCAGTTGGGGAAGCCTTTCCGCCGCAACCAGAATAAGGGCGGGGCGCTGATGATTGCGATAAAAAGTGACAAAAGGAGCGGCACGAGAATGACACTGGAAGCACGCATCCCCGCAACGACGATCACAAACGCTGCTGCGATAATCAGAATACGTACGCCTACTGATTGTGTGCTGTCAAGGATCACGCTAGTGGTTTAACAAATATCCTTGCCTATCTGCCCAGCAAAGATGACCTAAAAAACTCCTGGAGTTTTAATCTTGTAAAGAATGTCGATTACAGTAAATTATTGTGTGTTCAGCTGTTCTTTAAGCGGGCCAAGAAACGCGTCATAGTTCTTCCATCGGCCTATGGGAGTTGAGTAGATTGGTTGCCGTACCTGCCAATTGCTAGCCGTCAATATTGGCCGGTCCGTTTTATAAAATGATAGGCAGTGATCATCCCATTCTAATCCCAAAAATTCGATGATCTGATGACTCACCCGCTCCTGATCTTTTACAACTTCCTCATAGCTTATATCTAAAATCGGCAACTCCAACGTCTCCCGCCAATGGGCCATAAGTCGTTCATACTGACGATAATAACTCACAATATCAGATAATTCATACGCAAAGGAAATGTTACTCCTAAAACATTGCGTATAAATCGACAAGCAAGTATCTAATGGTTGACGCTGGCAATTAATAATATGGGCCTTCGGAAAAAGCAGTGAAATCAAGCCAAAGTGTAAGAAATTACTCGGCAACTTATCTATGATTCGAAGCGCTGTATTGCAATACGTACTAAGAACGTATAAGTATCCTTCCGCCATCAATTGGCAAGTCGCTTGATCAATCAGTGTCATACATTCAGGATAGGCCAAGGACGTTTGCAGTTGCTTCGGAATCATCCGGCCAGATCCCTCAAAATAGATCAACTCGCCAGCACCATAGGCCTGAGGATGACTGGCAATAATTTGCTCAATCAAAGTGGTACCGGAGCGTGGCATTCCAACGATAAATACGGGGATCTCGGAAGGATTCTGGAATCCCGCACGCTCTTTAAAAAATCCCCGAGTGAACGTGCGTATATGATTAGTAACGAAATCTTCCAAGACCGTTGCGTCAAACTTGACCGTCTTACGCTTGAGCTCGTTTCCCTGTTGATAGTGCGCAAACGCTTTATCATACGCTCCACAGTCGTCATACATCTTGCCTAACGCAAAGTGCAAATACGTCGAATCGTTGTCCTTGAGGCCGTTGCGCTCAAGAAGCGACTCAATCCGTTGAATATCCTCGTGGTTAACAGAATCATACTTTTTGATCAATGCAAGATTGTGATGGGCAGGTGCATAGTCAGGTTTATAAACCAACGCCTTTTCATAAGAACTGATTGCGGCGTCGCGCTTACCCAGCGATCCAAGCACATTACCCAGGTTATTATGCGCCTCAGAAAAATCAGGTTTGTGGCACAAAGATTCTTCATAGCAAGACACGGCTTCCTCGATTCTCCCTCGCATCTCTAGGATAACCCCGAGGTTATAATGAGCCTGTGCATAATTGGGGTTACATTGCAACGCTGCTTGGTATGCAGTTACTGCTGGATCAATCTTGCCCTGCTCCTTTAATGCGTTGCCTAAATTGTTGTGAGCCTCGGCATAGTTAGGTTTGATTTGCAGCACCTTCTCATAGCACGATGCGGCTGCGTCGAAATGCCCCTGGCTGTTGAAGGCATTACCCAGGTTAAAATGGGCATCAACATGATCAGCTTTAAGCTGCAGCGCCTTCTGGTAAGAATCAATCGCGGCCTCTACCCGACCTAGCCCCTCAAGCACCTTTCCGAGATTGTTGTGATAATCCGTAGAAACCGGGTTTAGCTCAATCGCCCGGTTGATGAGATCAAGCGCCTCACTGTACTGCCCCGTTTGGCCCGCGATCACGCCAAGTAGATTTACGACATCCGGGTGGTTCGGATAGACTCGCAGAATTTCCGCGTAAATCGCCTTTGCCTGCTGCAATTGGCCTGCCTGATGGTGCTGAACTGCGAGCTGCAACGACTGAGCTAGATCACGCATACACGCCGACCATTGCCGAAATTCCTTCGATTCCAAACCTAAATTTCCAACAAATTATACCGCGCCACACCCGCCTCGAGTTAATCCAAATCCAACGCAAATGACTATCCTCCCGATTTTGGGGTGGAAAAATCCACAAATAAGTCGTACATTCCATGCTGTTTCGGCAGGCGAACAACGAAAACGAATAATAGACGATGGCATTTCCCATGGGGGTCATTGCTTCCCGCCGGTAAAAACAGATATACGTCTTTCAGTAAAAAAACTGAGAAACTTTAGCATTGGGTTATATGACTGGGTAATGCTGTGGTTTGCTGTATTGCATCACCTCGGCATTGAAAGGTGATAACTTCCACTAGGCACAATTGACATGAGAGATGATGTAGTTAAGGATTGGATGACCGCAGACGTTTTAACTGCCTCGTCCGACATGAGTGTGATAGAGGCGGACGAATTTATGGCAGAACGGCAGATTCGACGTCTCCTGGTTGTTGAGAACGACAAACTAGTGGGCATCGTCAGTCTCGGCGATGTGAGAGAAGGCAAGTCATCAAAAAATACTTTTTCGGGTTCTGGAACAGTTAAATTAAAAAAAATTATGACCCGCGACCCCATTACGATTTCCGAGGATGCAACAATCGCCCTGGCAGCTCAGACGATGTTATCAACCAAAGTGAGTGGGCTCCCGGTAGTTGACGCGGACGGCAAGTTGGCTGGGATTATTACGGAATCTGATATATTCAGGATGGTAGTGCAGGAATGGGGTAGAACAGCAGAATAATTTTCTTGTCACATTGGCTGCGCCCTTATGAAAGGCAGCATGAGATCGGCTCTACCCCCGCGTACCGCCGATACTGGCCCCGCCTTATGTGTGGCAACATCCCAATCTGATTCGCATAGGCCCCCGGGATTAATGGATGTTTACTATCACACTTCCCTGTCGTATTTGGATGGGATCCTGAATATTGGTCTGCATTAGCTCATTCATCTCCCCTTTACGCCAAATTCATCCGAGCCACACGTATGATCAGGACAGATACGATTGAAAATAACATGGGAGAGTACGGCCTGCATGGCCCAATCCATGCTTCCATTTTACCATGCAGAGCTTACAAGTAAGCGTTAGTCAGTAAGCATGTTTCAAACCGGGGATTTACTCACCAGCATAATGGTACTTATCGGTGCAGTGGTAATCTTTCTGTCCATATTGAGCACCCGACGCCTATTGCGACGACTGAACGAACGCAGTCACATCCAGCTTTGCCAGTCATTGATCTATTTAATGGTTATTATCTTATTGGCATACACTGCGATCATTGGGTTAATGGCGATGGGCAATAAACCATTATCCCCAGCGCTAATAGGCTTCGTCTTAGTCCTGGCGGCTTTTTCCATCTACATAGCGGTTCGTTTAGGACATCTCGCAGCTATAGGTCCAAGCGAAGACCCACCGGATGATCTGATGACAGCCAACGGGCTCGCCCAGCAATTACACGATAAACACGGTAAACGGCGTGAAGATGTCACGGTGAGGACGGCTGTCGTTGCTAACGAAAAACTCGAAAAGGAGATCACGGAGCGCAAGCGGATTGAAAGCATGCTATTAATGAGCAATGAGCAAATGCAGGAAGATTTGAAGCTTGCTGCAGAATTTCAGCATGCCGTCCTACCGAAGTTCCACGATGTCCCTTACCTTAAGATGGCATTGCGCTACTTGCCTTATGCTAGATGTTCGGGAGATGTTTATGATTTTCTACTCAACCGCGAGGGCGAAATGAGTGTCTTCGTCGGTGATGCGACAGGCCATGGGGTAGCCGCCGCATTCATGACAATGATGGTCCATTTAGGGTTAGACAGCATCAGGCGTGACTTACCAACCGACGAGGTTATACGCAGGCTAAATGCCCTGTTAGCATCGCGCGAAACCGGAAAATCAATTACCGGTGTCTATTTCCGCGTCACACCGGCAGGATTGCTCACCGTGACGCACGCCGGTCACCCTTCATTGATACTTCTTCCAGTCTCCCGCAAAAAAGGGATCATTTTCCGAGAAGGGGGTTGTCCACTCGGCATGTTCTCAGAGGAGCCCCTGGCTTATACTGAAGAGTCATACCAGCTCGCACACGGTGACAAGATCTTCGCTTATACCGATGCCGTGATTGAATGGCAGAACCCTGATCAGGCGCAGTTCGGAATAGATCGTTTGATAGCATTCCTAGAAGAACACAAGAAGATGGATCTAGATGAGATCCTAGAGAAGCTATTAGCCCATCTAAAGGGCTTTTCACAGGGGCGAGAGTGCGGAGATGATCTAACAATGCTGTGTCTTGAGTTTCAGGAATACACACATTAAGACGGTCTATGAAACGGAACTCGCCTGATTCGACATTTAATCAGATTCCGCAAATACCCGCTTTTTTGTCCCCATAACCCCAAAGGCGTCTTGGCAATTCCGGACCGGCCAACCAAGGCGAAACACCCGTTCATTTCTCGGTCAGGAATTCCACGGCTTGCCACACAACAGGCTGGTTTACGGGTGATCCAGCAAAACGACATGCCGCTTACAGATCCCTTACAAATGGCTTACAGCAATACAAATAGGCCGAGGAAGGGCTAGAATTAGCCATAAGGGATATCGGCAGGAGGAACGGGCCCCTATGTCATCGGGCTGGCGGACCTTGACTGAGAGCCCTCACCAACGGTGGCTCAATAAAGCGGTGAACTGGCTGAACGGCCCGACAGGTAAAACATGTGCCTGGCGGGCCAAATGACGAAGACCCGAAATGAAGCACATAACGGCTTCTCTAGCTAAGACGACGCGACCGACCCTTGCCAGGGTCTTACCCAGAAAACGGCTTTTTTCCATCCTAGACCGGGGGCGCCAGCGCCCGGTTATCTGGGTGACAGGGCCGCCCGGCTCAGGCAAGACCACACTGATTGCAAGTTATATCGACAGCAAAAACCTCCGGTGCACGTGGTATCAAATTGATCACGGCGACTCAGATGTAGCCACATTCTTCTATTACATGGGCCTAGCAACAGCTGACCAGATTGACGCAAAAACGAAACGACTACCCCTTTTCACCCCGGAATACCAGCGGGACTTGACAACCTTCACGCGTCGATACTTTCAGACCGTCTACGAGCAGATCGAGTCTCCCTTTGCCCTCGTATTCGATGGCTACCACGATATTCCGTCTCAATCGGCGCTTCATGACGTAATGCGCGATGCGTTATCAGAGGTGCCTCCCCAAACATGCGTGATCGTCATCAGCCGCAGTGATCCGCCACCGGCGATGGCTCGCCTAAGAGCCAATAGTGAGATGGAGGTATTAGGATGGCAGGATCTGCGCCTCACGCAAAGCGAGTCAAACGCGATCGTTAAATTAAAGGGCCTTGACCTGTCTGAACAGGCGCTCACTGATCTGTATGCCAAGACCCAGGGCTGGGCCGCAGGGCTTGTCCTGATGCTAGAACAAGCAAAAACGGAGGGTGCGATTGCCCAATCCCTAAATGTATCCACACCGCAACTTGTCTTTGACTACTTAGCAGGCGAGATCTTTCAAAAATCCGACAAGAGAACCCAAGAATTTCTTCTTAAAACGGCCCTCCTTTCTCAAATGACACCGCGAATGGCCAAAGAACTGACAGCGCAAAACGACGCAGGAACTATCCTGGCTGAGCTAAGCCGCAACAACTACTTCACAAGCGTCAGACCGAGTGACCCAGAACCCATCTATGAATATCACCCATTATTCAAGGAATTTCTGTTATCACACATTACGGAAGTTTTCAATGAGAACCAACGCACCGAGCTACAGCGCGAAGCCGCAGCATTATTGGAGGATGCCGGACGCGTAGAGGATGCGGTCGCCCTTCTGTGCGAGGTTGGTGACTGGCAGCAAATGACCCGCATCGTTAACACACATGCCGTTGCAATGTTGGACCATGGAAGAGGAGAAACGCTTGCACAGTGGCTAGAGGACCTTCCAAAGGAAGAGCTGCAAAAACACCCTTGGACATTGTATTGGCTGGGCGCTAGTCGTCTTCCATTTGCCCCACGTGAAAGCCGGAACCTTTTTGTACGGGCCTTCGAGTTATTCAGTCAGCAAGAAGACCCAGACCCTAAGGGACTACTTCTTGCTTGCTCCGGCGCTATGGATGCCATCCTCCATGAATTGGATGACCTCGCACTGCTTGACCGCTGGATTACAGAGCTTGATGCACTATTAAAGACCTATCCTGACTTTCCGTCCGAAGGCGTTGAAGCAAGAGTGACCTGCAGCATGTTTTGGTCGCTCATCCTAAGGCAACCCGATCATCCCGACATCGGATATTGGCTTGATCGAGCGTTTACAGTATCCCGGGCCCAGGGCGACCCGAACCTGCGAATGTCTGTGGAATTATATGTTGCGGTGAGCTACATGTGGGTAGGCGCATTTGCGGATGCATCGGAGGTCATTGATTCCATGCGAAAACTGGCTGAATCGCCCGAGGTGTCTCCCCTATCGTTAACGACGCTTAAATACGTTGAATCGATGTATTACATGCTAAACGCCGAAGGTGAACGCTGCCTAAAAGCTGTCAAGCATGGATTAGAAATTGCTGACGCGACCGGCGTTCATGTGTGGCGATATCAATTTTTGGTCACTGGTGCAGGTGGCGCACTGGGTGCGGGTGATCTTGATACAGCTGAGCAGCTATTGAGCCAAGTTGAATCCCACCATGAAGGCGCAAGCCGCTTGGACATGTGTCTTTATCACTATTATTCGGCGTGGTACGCGATGCTCCGCCGGGATACGCTAAAAGCATTTGAACATCAAAAGGTGGCGCTTAAGCTGGCCATCGACCTCGGCTCTCCATACTTCGAGGTGCTCTGTCGCCTGGCATCTGCTCAAGTGCTAGTCGAGTTTGGAGAGGAACGCAAGGTTATTGCGCACCTTCGGCAAGTACACAGCATTGCGCGCAACATCAAGAGCCATTTATTGGAATTTATGTGTCTATTGAGTTACGCCCAAATGGCGTTAGAGCACGGGCGACAACGTTCAGGGCTGAATTCATTGCGCTATGCGTTGGAGCTGGGCAGGCAATACGGGTACCGACATTTTCTTTGGTGGCGGCCATCTGTGATGGCACAACTCTGTGCCTACGCGCTGGATGCCGACATTGAAGTGAGCTACGTTCAAAGCCTTATTCAAAAACGTGGACTTGTGCCGGAGAACCTGCCTGTCACTGCCGATGGCTGGCCATGGCAATTCAAGATTTTTACGCTTGGACGTTTCCAAGTATTGAAGGATGAACGACCATTGGGCTTCTTTGCAAAGCTCCAGCGCAAGCCTATCGAGTTGCTCAAGGCCTTGATCGCCTTTGGTGGCCAAGAGGTTCATGAGGATCATCTTTCAGAGGCATTATGGCCTCGAATTGATGCAGACTATGCCCATCGCTCATTGACCACCACGCTTCATCGCCTACGCAAGCTATTAGGCGAAGATAAGGCAATCGTGCTGCAGGATGGACGACTTAGCCTCAATCCATCTTATTTTTGGATCGACACGTGGGCATTTGAGCAAGTGCTAGAGAAAATTGATGACGTCTTTAAGAAACCGCAGAAAAATATCTCACCCGAGACGATAACAAGTCTCACCGAGAGGGTGTTCACTCTATATAAGGACCCATTTATGGCGAGTGAGAGAGAACAACCCTGGTACGTTACCCTACGCGAGCGCTTGCGCAATAAGTTTCTACGCTACATGGGTGAGCTCGCGCGATATTGGGAAGAAAATGGTTATTTGGACAGGGCGGTTGAAGTGTACCAAAGGAGTCTGGAAGCCGATGATCTGGCTGAAGGATTTTATCAGCGACTTATGCTTTGTTATCGAGAACTTGGGCGCGGGGCCGACGCAGTCGACGTCTACAACCGCTGCAGAAAGACATTTTTAGCCGTCTTGAAGATTGAACCATCCCCCAAAACGAAGGCCATTTATGAGAAATTGTTGCATAAAATATAACTTGGCCTCAGAGAGCACCGTGGTATCGACACCACTTCTCTAGAAAACAACGCCTTCCCTTATCATTAACAACATCAATCAGGGAAAAGCTTTATTTTCCCTATCGACGCATGCGCCTTTATAAGTCAACATGACAACTAATAATGGCCTGCAATCCCAGGATATTCCCCCGACACAGATCGCTGAAAGTATTAATGGCAGATTCAGTTCAAAGACGTAATGTGGAAGGCAGAGCGACGGGCCGCCGCTGGTTTGAGCCGGCGCTCGCGGTGTGTTTGCTCAGCATTACGGTTGACCCAGTGGCCGAACCCAACCTTCCACCCTTAGAGGTCACAGAAGTGGCTTCGGGCATATATGTGCACCAGGGGCTCCATGAAGACGCCACCCCAATCAACCACTACGACATCGCCAATATCGGATTCATCATCGGGGAAAACTGCGTCGCCATCATTGATACGGGCGGTAGTGTTGAAGTCGGGCACGCGCTAAGGGAGACCATCCGCAACACGACGAACCGCCCTATCTGCTATGTCATCAACACACATGTCCATCCGGACCATATTTTCGGCAATCTGGCATTTAAGGAAAACGACCCTATATATATTGCTCACGTAAACTTTCCAGACGCATTGGCCGAGCGTGCCCCTTACTATATTAGGAGCCTTTCACGCCTTAGTGACAGTGTGTATACCGAGGCCTTAGTCGTTCCACCCGACCGCACCGTTGCTGACGTTCTCGAACTTGACCTCGGTGGAAGACAATTGTTGATCGCTGCACACCCCACAGCACATACAAACAACGATCTCACGATCTACGACGTCCAAACTAAAACCTTGTGGCTGTCCGATTTGCTCTTTATCGAACGTATTCCCGCAATCGATGGCAGCATTAGAGGCTGGCTTGTGGTCACAGACAAACTAAAATCCGTCGACGCCGAGCGCGTGGTTCCCGGCCACGGCCCGGTGAGCGCCGAGTGGCCAGAATCACTTTCGGCCCAAGAACGCTACCTTCGAACACTGCTTAGGGAAATCAGGGAATTCATTCAAGACGGCGGGCTGCTAGAGCAGGCGGTTGAACAGGTGGGCTATAGCGAGGGTGACGAGTGGCTGTTGTTCGATCACTATCACCGACGCAACGTGACCTCATCCTTCGCTGAATTGGAGTGGGAATAGCAAGCACTGTTTTGGAAGGCATGCTTGCACTGTTCGCTGATTTGGAATTATTCTAAATAGATGCGGCCAGCCGCCTATGCTCGATGCCAGCGCTTAGATAGTACTCTCGCGATTTTTAATTTAAAGATAAGGATCAGTACTCCATGACATTGACAAAACGCTATTTCTATCTATTAACGTTGGTACTACCACACATCCTTTTGGCAGACGCTATGGCGAGCGATCCCCCAGCCACGGCGAGCACTCAAGCGGCGGATGAAGCCACGGGAGATCCTGCGGACTACCTGAAATTCGAATCAAGATTCGACGCCACCTGTCAGTTGTGGCAGGCAGACGTACGATTAATGTCGAACACCCACCCATCGAAAACGATCAAATACCGAATGGTGCGCTATCTCGCTGACAAGAGACAACCGAGCTTCACCGTCGGCACGATTGAACCCGGTGGCGAACCTGAACGACTTGGGTGCACGATGATCGACGGCCTGGAACAACGATGGGAGGTAAAACAGGCACTGTTCACGGATTGACGATCAACGCCAGGGCAACTGGCATCACGGCATGAAGTCGTCCCGTTCGACGCTACCTTCCGGCAGGATCAACGGGGCAAACTCCTGCAGAGCGCGCCGATACACGCCGCGTTTGAAAGCAACGACTTCTTGAATGGGATCCCAGTAACTGATCCAGCGCCAGCTATCGAATTCGGGGAATTGCGACTGGTCCAGCTGAACGTTGCTGTCATCCCCTATCAGGCGTAGTAGGTACCAGATTTGTTTCTGGCCTATACACAACGGTCGGGAGTTGTAACGGATATAGCGTCTGGGCAAGCGGTAGCGCAACCAGCCACGTGTAGTACCGATGATTTCCACATGTTCGGTTGAGAGCCCAATTTCTTCCTGCAGCTCCCGGTACATCGCCGTCTCTGGTGTCTCGTTGGGCCTGATGCCGCCTTGCGGAAATTGCCAGGCATTCATGCCCGCACGTCGCGCCCAGAAGACCTGACCATCCCGATTGCTCAGTACAATCCCGACATTGGCCCTGTAACCCTTTGAATCAATCACTGCCATCGCCACCCAAAGATCCACATAGATTTTTTCATAAAGGGGCCGGTATCGGCAAATTCCACATCACGTCGATTTTACGCGCGGCCTACAACACCATACACTTAGCCATTTTTCTCAAATCCAAAAGGAATTCAATCTCTTGAGCCTCGCCATATTTGACCTGGACAACACCCTCATAAACGGCGACAGCGACGTGCTATGGGGCCAATTTCTCGCAGAGCACGGCTATGTAGACGCCCCTTCGCACGAGCGTGAACACGCCCGTTTCTACGAAGAGTACCTTGCTGGTACCGTTGACATTCACGCCTTCCTACGCTTTCAACTGCGGGAACTAGCAGAGCATCCTATTGAAACCGTAGATCGCTGGCGGACCGATTACCTCCGGGAAAAGATAGAGCCCATCGTATTACCAAAAGCCCAGGAGCTTTTAGAACAACACCGAACTCAGGGGAACATTCTGCTGATCATCACGGCAACCAACCGTTTCATAACGGAACCTATCGCCAAGGTATTCGGTATTGAGCATCTCATCGCCTCGGAACCGGAAATTATTGATGGTCGGTACACTGGACGGGTTTCTGGCACACCGTCTTTCGCGGAAGGAAAGGTCACACGCCTTAACCAATGGCTTCAAGATCAGAGTCTCGATCTCGTGGATAGCTGGTTTTACAGTGACTCACATAACGATCTGCCTTTGCTTGAGCACATCGCGCACCCAGTGGCCGTTGATCCAGACGAAAAGCTGGCTATTGAGGCCTCAAAGCGGAATTGGCCCACGATCAGTTTGCGTTAACGAGGTGTCACAAGAGACGAGAAATCATTGTGCAGTGACGAGCAAAACACAAGCATTCCTGATGCGCTCATGCGCAGGGTGAATGAAAACTAATTTAGCATGTGAGCGACGGCATCGCGTTCTTCCTCAAGCTCCGTCTGCGTCGCTTGCATCCGTGCATGACTAAAGTCATCAATCTCTAAGCCCTGCACGATCTCGTATTTGCCGGAACGGGTTATCACCGGAAATGAATAGACGAGCCCTTCGGGGATCCCATAACTTCCATCGCTTGGAACCGCCATGCTCGTCCAGTCATCCGCGGACGTGGCCATGTTCCAGTCACGCATGTGGTCTATCGCAGCATTGGCCGCCGACGCGGCGCTAGAGGCCCCGCGGGCGTCAATGATCGCTGCGCCACGTTTCGCCACTGTTGGAATAAATTCGTTTTCAATCCAGTCCTGTTCTATGAGGCTTTTGGCTGACTGACCGCTTATGGTAGCGTGCGTGATATCGGGATACTGTGTACTGGAGTGATTGCCCCAGATGATCAGTCTTTTGATGCCCGATACAGTCTCCCCGGTCTTGGCTGCGAGCTGAGCTAACGCGCGATTGTGATCCAGTCGTGTCATCGCCGTGATCCGCCAAGACTCCAAATCTGGGCAATTCCGCATGGTAATCAACGCGTTCGTATTGGCGGGATTTCCAACCACGACGACTCTAACATCACGGCTGGCGTGCTCGTTTAGCGCCCTGCCCTGCACCTGAAAGATCGCGGCGTTGCTCTCCAATAGATCACTACGCTCCATGCCGGGACCACGCGGTTTGGCACCGACGAGCAATACACACTCCGCGTCTCTAAAGGCAACGTCCGGAACATCGCTCGTTACGATATCTTTTAGCAGGGGAAACGCACCGTCTTGGAGTTCCATCTCGACACCGTCCAGCGCCTTCAGTGCTGGTGTGATCTCCAATAACTGCAAAATGATGGGCTGTTCACGCCCTAACATCTCGCCCGCGGCGATTCGAAACACTAACGCGTATCCGATCTGGCCGGCGGCGCCCGTGACTGCGACCCGGATTGGCGATTTCACACCCAGCTCCCCCTTAATCTATTCCCCGGATTTTTCTCAATCTTGGGGTTGCATCACCTCGCTGTTCGACGGGAACGTAGTCCCGCTGTTCGGGCCCTATATAAAGCTGCCGCGGCCTTCCGATTCGATGGTCTGGTCCCGACACCATCTCCATCCACTGGGATATCCAGCCAACTGATCTTGCTACAGCAAACATCACTGTATACATCGGCAAAGGGATCCCCAGTGCATTCAAAATAATACCGGAATAAAAATCCACATTAGGATAGAGCTTGCGTTCAATGAAGTAATCGTCCTCTAATGCAATCCGCTCGAGCTCCATAGCAATTTCGAACAACGGCTGATCAACAGTGTCCATTTCCTGAAGCAAGTCGTGACATACCTGTCGAATAATTTTCGCCCGCGGATCATAGTTTTTATACACGCGGTGGCCGAAGCCCATGAGACGAAATGGATCGGATTTGTCCTTCGCTCGCTTAACGAAATTCACGATATTTTTTCGTTCCCCGATCTCATTAAGCATACGAATAACTGCTTCATTTGCGCCACCGTGCGCCCGTCCCCAGAGCGTGACGAGCCCCGCAGCAACACAAGCAAACGGATTCGCCTCAGCACTACCTGCGAGCCGGACCGTGGAGGTGCCCGCATTTTGTTCGTGATCGGCGTGCAGAATTAGCAGCAAATCAAGTGCACGAACGGCCTTGGGGTGCAACTCGTAAGGTCGAACGGGAACAGAGAACATCATGTTCATAAAGTTTTCCACATACCCCAATGAGTTATCTGGATAGACAAAAGGATGCCCCAAGGAGTGCTTGTGGCATTGGGCGGCAATTGTCGGCATCTTGGCGATGATGCGTTTGGCAGTGAGATCACGGTCATCGGGGTCATGGATATCGAGTGCCTCGTGGTAGTAAGAGGATAACGCCCCGGTGATGCCGACCATGATCGACATCGGATGGGCATCATATCGATAACCGGTGTAAAATTGGGTCAGGTGTTCGTGCACAAGTTGGCGACCCTTAATAGCTTCCTCAAATACGAGCATCTGGTCGGCCGTCGGCAATTCACCATACAAAAGCAGATAGCACACCTCCAAGTAGGTGCTCTGCTCAGCGAGCTGTTCAATAGGATACCCGCGATACAGAAGGATCCCCTCCTCTCCGTCAAGATAGGTGATGGCGCTTCGGCAACTGGCCGTCGTGACGAAACCCGGGTCGAGCGTAAACATGCCGAGTTCTTGATATAAGGCCTGGGTATCGATAACCAGGGGCCCATAGGTACCCTGATACAGCGGGCATTCAATCTTTTTGCCCGTGATATTATCAATGATGGTCACCGTTTTTTTCATCATTGCCCCTCCACAGTGGGATTCAAAAGTTCCTAGGTCCCCTAGGTCGGCTATTATAATGATTTGATTTTTTTTCTAGCATAAGGCCCCGCATTGTATCGCAACAACGTTGGTGGATGTAAAAACGGCCAAACTCGCGTTTTTTTATCAGCAAAAGTGTCTTATCGTCTAAACTTGTAAGAGGATTTGGTAAAATTACATAAAGTAACGTCGACACCCTGTTGACGATACTGAATTATTCGGCGATTCAACGCTAAAAAGCCAATATGAACAGCCACATACAAACAGTATTTCGCCGCGACCCATATAAGGCCTGCGAGAGGAAATTGAGATGACCGGTCGCACCTACACCTGGCTCTACAGCGGGAACGCCTCCTTTATAGACAGCCTGTATGAAGCCTACTTAGAAGACCCGCTGACCGTCTCGGCCGAATGGAGGTCGTATTTCGACCAACTTCAGGAAATGGATCAAGCGTCAGGGAAAGATGTTGACCATTCTGCCATACGAGCGGCCTTCATTGCTGCAGCAAAGAAACGGCGGGGCAGCCTGTCATTGGCGAGTGAGGCAGAGCGTTCCTCCACTGAGAAACAGCAGGTAGCCGTCCTACAACTGATCAACGCGTACCGTTTTCGAGGCCACAGACAAGCAGACCTCGACCCATTGCGGCAATACGAACGGCCCGAGGTGCTGGATCTGGATCCGGCATTCCATGGACTATCCGAATCCGACATGGATGCGATATTCAACACTGGGTCTTTGTACGGACCGCAAGAAGCAACATTACGGGAAATTCTCGATATCGTTCGGTCGACCTATTGCCAAACCATTGGTGCCGAATACATGCACATTAACGACACGGAGCAAAAGCGTTGGATCCAGCAGCGCCTTGAGGAGAATCAATCACGTCCGCAGTTCTCGCCAGAAAAGAAACGGCATATTCTTGAACGGGTGATCGCTGCAAATGCTCTCGAACAATACTTGCACGCAAAATATGTTGGTCAAAAGCGCTTTTCCTTGGAAGGTGCAGAAAGTCTGATTCCGCTCCTAGATGAGCTAATCCAGTCGGCAGGAGTGCAACAAACAAAAGAAGTTGTCATTGGCATGGCACACCGTGGCCGATTGAACGTGCTCGTTAATACGGTAGGGAAATCTCCGCAAGAGCTTTTTGACACATTTGAAGGCCGACACGGCGAAGATGATGGCTCCGGTGACGTCAAGCATCATCTTGGATATTCGTCCGACATTATGACGCCTGGTGGAGCGGTGCACGTGGCGCTAGCATTTAATCCATCACACTTAGAGATTATCGATCCGGTTGTTGAAGGTTCTGTGCGCGCCCGGCAGGAAAGGCGCGGGGATCGCCGACGCAATCAAGTACTCCCGGTTCTTATCCACGGTGACGCCGCATTTGCGGGTCAAGGCGTTGTCATGGAGACTTTTAACTTGTCCCAGACGCGGGGCTGTAGCACCGGCGGCACGATACACATAATCGTTAACAATCAAATCGGCTTTACCACTAGCGATCCATTAGACTCACGCTCAACTCTGTACTGTACAGATGTTGCCAAGATGGTCCAGGCGCCGATTCTCCACATCAACGGGGATGATCCGGAAGCGGTCGTGTTCATCTCCCAGTTAGCGCTGGACTTTCGAATGGAGTTCAATAAGGACATTGTCATTGACATGGTTTGCTATCGTAGACATGGCCATAGCGAGGCTGATGAACCCGCGGTGACGCAGCCGATTATGTACAAACAAGTTCGGAAGAACTCAGGTGTACGGAAAATTTATACGGAAAGACTGATCGCCGAAAGAGTGATCACGCCCGAAGATGTTGAGGCAATCGCCAAGGCCTACGTCAACTCCTTGGAAGACAACCGTTCCGTCTCGTCAACACTGGCGCTGGACCATAAGAGCGAGTATCTCATTAACTACGAACCGTACCGCAACACCGACTGGACTACGCCGGCGTCAACTGCGGTATCGCCCGGCACAGTAAAGCGCTTGACTAAACGAATCACGACGATACCAGAAAGTTTCAAACTCCATCCAAGTGTCGAGAGAATCATTGAAGCCCGGCACCAGATGGGCCAAGGAACGATCCCGATAGACTGGGGCTTCGCAGAAACCCTAGCGTATGCCAGCATCATCGAAAATGGCTACCCTGTGCGGCTATCCGGGCAGGATAGTGCCCGCGGTACATTTTTTCACCGGCATGCCGTATTGCACGACCAGGAAACGGGCGATACCTACTTACCCCTTCAACACATAAAGGAAAACCAGGTTAATTTCCTAGTCATTAATACGATCCTGTCCGAAGAAGCCGTGCTGGGATTCGAGTACGGCTATAGCAGCGCAGAACCAAATTCACTTGTGATCTGGGAAGCCCAGTTTGGCGATTTTGCCAACAATGCCCAGGTCGTTATCGACCAGTTCATCAGCTCCTCCGAGGCAAAATGGGGGCGTTATTGTGGTCTGGTGATGTTGTTGCCGCATGGTTATGACGGACAGGGCCCGGAACACTCTTCTGCCCGCCTAGAGCGCTACCTGCAACTGTGCGCGGATGACAATATGCAAGTATGCGTTCCCAGCACGCCGGCTCAGATGTTCCATATGCTGAGACGCCAGGCTTTGCGTCCTTACCGCAAGCCACTCATCGTTATGACCCCCAAAAGCCTACTACGACACAAATTATCGAGCTCGACTCTAGACGAGTTAACAAGTAGCGAATTTAAGACCGTGATCGATGAGATAGATCCCATCGATCCGAATGCGGTTAATCGCCTCTTATTTTGTAGTGGTAAGGTTTACTATGACCTTCTCGTAGCACGACGAGAACATGAAATCGAGAACATTGCCATTGCTCGAATCGAGCAGCTGTATCCTTTCCCTAACGAGGACATAGAAGCGGTATTGAATCGATATCCGGGCACAAAAGAAGTAGTCTGGGTACAAGAAGAGCCTCAGAACCAGGGGGCCTGGTACTACATGCCGCGGCGCACGGTGCTGGGTCACCTCGACAGACAGGTTTTAACGTACGCAGGACGACCCCATTCTGCCTCTCCTGCCGTCGGTTACATGGCGAAACACTTGGAACAACAGAAGGCGCTGGTTGCAGATGCACTGCAACTTGATAAGCTGCAAGACTCACGCAAGAAGAGTGCGTGACTATCCGGTTTTGAGTGAGGTCTCCGGCGAGAAACGATGCGCCATTTCAATCGAGCTTCAATGCATTTCCTCTCAGAGTCACGCTGAGTAATAGCTGTTTGTACTAGGGAGAATGCCGTGCTGGTGGAAGTTAAAGTTCCCATCCTAGCCGAATCTGTGGTCGAAGCGACTCTAATGAATTGGCATAAGAAAGCCGGTGATGCGATCAGACGAGGCGATAATCTCATCGACATCGAGACCGACAAGGTAACTCTTGAGATCCCAGCACCGAACGATGGTGTCTTGCAAAAGATTGTGAAGAGTGATGGCCAGACAGTGTTAAGTGACGAGGTTATTGCGCTCATTGACACAGATGCGGCGCCCGCCACGAAGACAGCCCTAAAATCATCTACTGCTGAACCTGCTCCGACCGGCAAGCAAGCACCCAGATTGAGTCCGGCGGTACGTAAGCTGGTTGCAGAACACGAGCTCGATGCCAATGCTATTCTCGCAAGCGGCAAGGGTGGCCGTTTAACCAAAGAAGATGTACTGAACTACGTCGAGGATCGTAAGTCGGCCCCGGCACCAGGTAGTAAACGAAAGCATGGTGTGGAGTCGACAGAGCTGGTGCTCTCTGGAGAACGGCCTGAGAAGCGCGTGCCGATGACGAGGCTCCGTCGTCGTGTGGCCGAACGGCTACTGGCGGCCCAGCATGAAAACGCCATTTTGACAACCTTCAACGAAGTCAACATGCAGCCGGTGATGGACCTGCGCAAGCGCTACCGTGAGGCATTTGAAGAAGCCTATGGGGTCAGACTGGGACTCATGTCGTTCTTCGCCAAGGCCACAGTGCAAGCGTTAAAAAAATTCCCAATCGTCAACGCATCCGTCGATGACAATGACATCATCTACCACGGCTACTACGACCTCGGCATTGCCATCAGCTCTCCGCGCGGTCTGGTCGTGCCCATCATCCACGACGTGGATGTGCTTTCGTTCGCCGAGATTGAGGCAAGAATTATTGAGTTCAGCGAGAAGGCCCGTGAGTCCAAACTCAACATCGAGGAATTGACCGGTGGTACGTTTACCATAACCAACGGTGGCATATTCGGCTCGATGTTGTCCACACCCATTCTCAATCCGCCACAAAGTGCCATCCTGGGTATGCACAAGATCCAACAACGCCCCGTTGCCGAAGAGGATCAAGTGGTTGTCCGGCCGGTCATGTTCCTAGCACTCTCTTACGATCACCGCATCATCGATGGCAGCGAGGCCGTCCAGTTCCTCGTCACGATCAAGGAACAGATCGAGGATCCGGCGCGGCTTCCTCTGGGGATCTGACCAAGCCCTCCTGGAGACAACCCCCCTAGTCAACGGTGGGACCCGCCGATCGCGGGCCCGTGTGCTGAACCCCGGTCTCCCGGATCAATTTTCGCCTCGCCTCAAAGGCGCCAATTACGTGGCTGGAACAATCCGGTAAAGTCTGTTAGCCTTTTGTGCGCTGCAGCGTAATCGCACCATTTAGCCGCAGCCATAAGAAATCGATCAGGCCAGTATGATCAGCAACCCACGCCGGGCGAGGAGCAGGATATGTCTGAAAACATCGTCATCGTCGCAGCGGGCCGAACAGCTGTCGGTGCCTTCGGCGGCGCGTTGTCAAACCTGCCCGCGAGCACCCTGGGCGCCAAGGTAATCACAGCCCTTCTAAACCGAACGAGCATCAAACCGGAGCAGGTCGATGAAGTCATCCTGGGACAGGTTTTGACTGCGGGTGTAGGGCAAAACCCCGCTCGCCAGGCCGCCATAGAAGCTGGGTTGCCAGTGACCACCCCGTGTATGACCATCAACAAAGTCTGTGGGAGCGGCCTTAAGGCCGTCCACCTAGCGGCACAGGCTCTCCGCTGTGGTGATGCAGAGATCATTGTGGCAGGCGGACAGGAAAACATGAACCAGGCGCCCCACTTTTTGCCATCCTCGCGCGACGGCACCAAATTGGGAGACTGGACGCTCAAAGACAGCATGATCGTGGACGGTCTGTGGGATGCGTTTAACGACTACCACATGGGCATCACCGCCGAGAATATTGTCAAAAAGTATGATATTCGCCGCGAAGAGCAGGACGCCTTCGCCGCAAGCTCCCAGCAGAAGGCTGAGGCCGCTCAGAAGGCAGAACGTTTCAAAGACGAAATTATCGCTGTCGAAATTCCTCAGAGGAAGAGCGATCCGATCATCTTTGACACTGATGAGTTTCCCCGTCACGGTACAACGGCAGAGAAGTTAGCCAAACTGCGTCCTGCGTTTGATAAGGCAGGAACCATCACTGCAGGCAATGCCTCCGGGATCAACGACGGTGCAGCAGCGGTTATCGTCACGACTGAAAAGAAGGCCAAAGAACTCGGTCTTAAGCCGCTTGCCCACATCACGGCCTACGCCAGCGCAGGCGTCGATCCAGCTATCATGGGCACGGGCCCCATCCCCGCGTCGAGGAAGTGCCTCGATAAGGCAGGTTGGAAGGTAGATGAGGTAGATCTCATCGAGGCCAACGAGGCCTTCGCTGCCCAAGCCATCTCGGTAAACAGAGAAATCGGCTGGGATACCAACAAAGTAAATGTCAACGGCGGTGCTATCGCCCTGGGACACCCCATCGGCGCGTCCGGTGCCCGGATTCTAGTCAGTTTGATCTATGAAATGGCTCGGCGAGATGCACGCAAAGGCTTGGCGACCTTGTGCATTGGGGGTGGCCAGGGCATAGCAATAGCGCTGGAGCGGTAGTCAGAATGGAAACCAAACTGGATGGCAAAGTGGCGTTAGTAACGGGCGGCACTGGCGGGATCGGCTTTGCCATCTGCAAGCAGTTGGCCGCTTCCGGCGCACGTGTTGCGACCAACTATCGTAATGAAGGGAAGGCCCACACCGTGCAACGGGCCTTGAAAGCGGAAAGTTACGAGCTTGCTATCTTTAAAGGTGACGTTACCGATTTTGACGAATGCGGAAATATGGTCGCGGAGATTGAACAAGCCCTCGGTCCCATTGACATCCTGGTGAACTGCGCTGGTATCACTATGGACACCACGCTGCGCAAGATGACCAAGGAACAATGGCGCGGAGTACTGAACACCAATCTGGACAGCGTATTCAATGTCACCCGCCATTTAGTGCAGGGGATGACCGAGCGGGGATTTGGTCGGATCATCAATATCTCATCCATCAACGCACAGAAAGGGCAGATTGGACAGACAAATTACTCTGCGGCCAAGGCCGGGATGCACGGATTCTCAATGGCGCTGGCCCAGGAGGTTGCGCGCAAGGGCGTCACTGTCAACACTGTATCGCCTGGCTACATTGCAACAGACATGGTGATGGCGGTTGCCGATGAAATCAGAGACAAGATCGTTGCACAGATCCCTGTGGGCCGCCTCGGTAAGCCCGAAGAGGTCGCTGCTGTCGTTGACTTTTTGGCATCGGACACGGCAGCCTTCATCACCGGCGCAGATATCTCAGTCAACGGCGGTCACCACATGATGTGAGGCCCCATACACGATTAAACAGAAGGCCAGATCATGAGCGACAAACGCGTTATAAAGAAATACCCAAATCGGCGTCTCTACGACACCGAAATCAGCAAGTACATCACGCTAGCCGATATTAGACGGCTAGTACTTGATCAAGTCGACTTCACAGTAAGAGATGCGAAGACTGATGAGGATATCACTCGGAATACCCTGCTACAGGTCATTATGGAGGAAGAAGAAGACGGAGAGCCCATCTTCACGACTGACATCCTTACAAAGATCATCCGTTTCTATGGCGACGCCGTGCAGGGGCTTGCCACGGATTTCCTGCAACGAAGCCTTACAATGTTCGTTGAACAGCAACAACGCTACCAGGAGCAGCTGCGCGACGCCGTGACCAGCAATCCAATTGCGGCGATGACGGAACTGACGGAGCGAAACCTTGCGCTCTGGAAACAAATGCAAAAATCCTTCTTTGAAGCCGCTGGCATGTCCACAGACCTGACACAAAGTACTCCTGCTGAAGAAAGCATAGATTCGCCTGCCCACAATGACACCAAATAACGCGCTGACAGCGGCGCGTTGCGCGATAGCGACTATCTATTCTATTTCCCTATTTTAACGAGGATACAACCTATGCTGGAACGCAGCACTCGGGAAAACGGCCATGAACCGGCGGCTGGAGTTAGGCGCTCTACGGTAAGGGTTGCGCTCGTAACCGGGGGCACCGGTAGGATCGGTACGGAAATCTGCAAAAATCTGGCAGAGCTCGGAAACCAAGTGATTGCGACCTACTTGGGGTCAGAAGAAACGCAAGCGACGGATTGGCAACGCGCACGCCGATCGGCAGGGTGCGATATTCACTTGGTTGAATGCGATGTGAGCAATTTCGATGCCTGTGCCAGGATGGCCGAGACCGTTGAATCACGCTATGAATCGGTAGACATACTCATTAACTGTGCAGGGATCACCCGAGACAAGACCTTGGGAAAAATGGAAAAGGATCACTGGCATGCTGTGCTGGATACGAACCTTGACAGTGTGTTTAACGTCACGAGGAATGTGATAGACGGAATGATACGTCGAGGCTACGGTCGGATCGTAAACATCTCGTCCGTCAACGGCCAAAAGGGCCAGTTCGGTCAAACCAACTATGCCGCGGCCAAAGCGGGAATGCACGGCTTTACCAAGTCGCTGGCCAGGGAGGTCGCCAGCTGCGGTATCACCGTAAACACTGTGTCCCCAGGCTACGTGGACACGCACCTGCTTAAGGCCATTCCTGACCCGATCCGCCAAGATATCGTCAGCAAGATCCCCATGGGCCGCCTCGCGAAGCCGGAAGAGATTGCCTGGGTGGTGGCTTTTCTGGCGTCCGAGGAGAGCACCTACATTACAGGCGCAAACATCGCTGTAAATGGCGGCCTCTTTATGGTCTGAGCAGGTCCCTCGCCCTATTAATCTCAAGCAAAAAAAGCGTTGACATTGCCATTTGAGTGGGCTATTGTGCATTGCAGCAATGGTGCATTGCACAAACATGTTAGAGAAATAATACCTTTATTATCAATAACTTAGGAGTTTACACCATGCAAACCGAACTATTTGACCAGTGGACCAAGTTCAGCAAGACCTCATTTGGCGCCCTTAAAGAACTGGGTGAAATCAACGCCAAGGCCATCGAAAAACTCACCGAGCAGCAGCTCGCCCTGGTGACTACCTGGGCGGAAGGCAGCGTTAAGCAGCTCACGCTTTTGGGTGAGGCCAAGGGCTACAATGACGTGTTTGCCGGCCAGTCCGAGCTTGCCGCCGAGTACAGCAATAAACTATTGGGCGTTGCCCGCAAGACTGCAGACGCCCTGACTGAATCCAAGGATGAATTCACCACTTGGGTCGAAAAAGGTGTGGAGAGCGCGACGGTTAATCCATTCACCAAGCCTTCTACCTCCAAGAAGGCTGCTTAAGTCAACCACCTGACCTCCGTGTGGGCCCGTATCCTTCCTCAGGATACGGGTTTTTTTAAGGCGAGACTAGCCGCGGGCGATACGAACCCTATTCGAGCCTGATCGGGTTGAGCTGGATTTGGAGGTGATGGCCTAGGATACTGGATCAGTTTAGTGTTTCGTCGTCACTTAACCGATCCATGATGTTGGTCACGGCTCTGTCAAATAAGGAGTTGGAAGGCGCCTCTATGATCGTGACGCTCCCACGACGAAACTCGATTGCAAGTCCATACAGTGTCTTGGTGGCCACTTTCATACCTTGCCGATCGGTGAACAGGTATTCACCCGTGTCGGGGCTGACATAGGTGAGCCGCGCTCGTTTACTCGTACCGTCTTCCGCGAAGAACGCAAGCCACGTGCCGACCTGCAGTCCCGTAACCATGTCAATATAATGTTCCTCGATGGCGCCGGTTGCATCATCCCGTGTATCGTAACCAAGCACAATCTCTTCGACTTCGACCTGCCCTTCTTTCAGAAGCTCGGTCATCTCGGGTGGCAATCCGGATAAGTCAAACTCACTTCCTTTAACAGCCTTTTCTTCCGCTTGGTGGGCTGCCATGTCTTGCGCCTGCTTTTTCTCTCGATCTTCAACTTTATCCGTGTGTGCTGCTGACATCTCGTCGAGTGCAGACTCAACCTGTCCCCTCGCCGTATTAGCTTGACTCCTGCCTAATCCAGAAGTGTTTGATATGAGCCTAACCGCCGCAATATGGCGCCTTGCCAGTCTCCCAAAGAACCGCTTGCGATCTGTTGGATCGATGGACGTTAGATTCAGCCCGGAATTCAAGAGCTTAAGTAAGCGCGGCAGCAGCTTGACCAGCTTATTTCGATCCTCTGCTGTGCGTTTGGGTGAAATACTCCAGATAAGCTCATCCATGGTCTCAATAGCTGCTTTCCACGCAGGGCTGTCTTCACCTTTCTTGACGCACGTTACAAATAAAGCCTGCTTCCAGTGATTCGCTAAGAATTGTCTTTCGAATTCACCGACATCCTTTTCACTGATTCTTCGTTTTAGCTCATCGCGCACCAAAGCTTTTGCGAGGTTAAGCTGCTCCTTTGCGTGAATAGCTATTGCCGATTGCTCAGCTCTCTCTCTTGCTTTCTTCTCCTCGTCGGCAACAAATTCATCCAACTCGTCTGCAAGCTCAGCAAATATATTGACGTTGTCATCAAACTCATCAAGGATACGGTGGACGACACTGTGGACCTTCTTATAGAGACTGTCATCCTGATCATGGTCCTCGCTCCACCCGATGGCCGCATCGGCGAGCGTATTGAGCAGCCGGCGTGCGGGATGGGATTTCTTTGAGAATAACGCCTTGTCGAGCAAAGCTACCTTTAAAACAGGTATCTGCAATCTACCAATCAAGGCTTTCATCGTATCCGGGACGCTTTCATCGTCAAGGATGTAATCAAACAGCATAGCCACGATATCGATGGTCATATCATCTGCATGGCTTATGCTGTTTGCTGCGCTGATCGCTTTGAGATCCCTCAGAATATTGACTGAACCATTCTCAAGTGCTGACAGATCAAATGCATCATTCTCACCGATTACGGATTCAGCATTCCCATGCTGTAGCTTCGTTAGGACATCAACTATGGGCACACCTTGACCATGCGTCTGGCCTCCATGCTGAGATGCCTCGCCCCTTGCGATATTGGCTGACATCAACTGTTGCAAAGTACTCAATATATCGTGTTCACTCGGTCCCGACCTACCCGCCTGCCCACCACTGGCAGAAGAATGATCCTGCGTTTTCGATTGCTCGGAACCGCGCTTTTTCGAACGGCTGCTAAGCCGCGGGCGAATCGAAGGAAGGACTTCCTTTTTCACAAGGTGATCGTTAATTTGTTGGTAAACCCCATCCACCTCGTTCGCAATGTATTTACTAAACAGCCTGAGGATAACAATCCGCACGTCGGTCCTTGATTCAATCTCTTTACAGGCTTCTTTCAACGCAAAACATATAACCTCCGGGCTCATTGGATGATCGGCCTTTTCAAGCCCCGGATCATTTAGCAGAAGCCCCATCCTTCTATTCAGACCAAATAATTCCTGTTTGCAGCTCGTCTTAATCGACGCGATCATGTTCTCTATTGCAAGAGCCTCTTCGAGGTCATCGTCCTCGAGTAAGCTCAGTTCCAATTCATCATCATCTGAGCTGGCCTCATCAGATCCTTCTTCGCCGTTTCTGTTGCGCTTGGCCTCTTTATTAAATCCATCGAGGTAGTGTTGCCTAAACTCCTCCTCTATGGCATTCCGTTTTGCTCGCAGCTCCTGCATTGCATCGTAATACACCCTTCGCAACGCGTCATCTTGCGTCTTATCACCGAGATCGCAGAGAGCATCCTGTACCTTATCCAGTATGCTTCTGATGGACTGCGGAAGGCGTTCCACTGCCATGTCCCGACAGTCGTGCAACAGGCTAATCGATTCTGTTGGGCTCAGTCGGCGGACCGAGTCCTTGTAGTCATCCATACGGATGACATTCTCTTGCGCTCTAGCTGCCATGGTCAGTTATCCATAGAGAAGACAGAGTTATCCGAAGCTAAGTATAGGAAAATGTTGAATAATTCATGAATCTGATTGTGCGACCCTGATCACAATAATGGTTTTTCGACTGTGATCGAGTTCACAAAACGCCAAAAGGTCGACAGGCCTTCAACATTCAAACAACGTTATAAATGGCACAAGCTGAGCGGGTAGTCTGTCTGTCGATCCTTGCCAACCACGCCGTCACGCCACCGCTCTCCCGGGCTGAAGCCCTCGCCGGGCCCAACTGTGATCAACATCACAATTTTACGACTCAAATCAGCGAGCGACCTGCCCGTAGGTTACGTTTATTACTGGTAGAAAGCTCTAACCCGGTGGGTACTCATGATGGCGAATCTAAAGGCAAGCATCGCTATTGTCGCAATCTGCTTTAGTCTCGGCGGCTGCGCAGCGCCCCTTATCGTCCAGTTGGCGTCCACCGTGGGTAGCAGCATTTCCTACAGCAAGACTGGCAAAGGCCCAATCGATCACGTGATCTCCCATATAGCGGAACAAGATTGCAAACTATTCCGCATCTTGGACGGAGAAACCATATGCGTGCCATATGAGGAGGACGAGGAGGAACTCGCGGAAGAAGGTACGGTGCTCGCCGAGAATGACCCGTTAAGCGAAGACACAACAGCCGTAGCGACAACAGAAAATGACACTGCGCTGGGCGACACTGAGGAGCCAGTTGAAGATGCTACAGCCGTGGCAATAGCGGATCATGCCGCTGCGCCTGTCGAAAGCGAACAGTCAATGGAAGCAACGACGCCGGTGGTGATGCCCCCTCAGCCCAATAACATACCCATGGAGAAGCCACCTACCGATAACAGGGTTGTCGAAGTGCACATGCCTTCACAAAATCCGTCAAAAGCGGCTAAACCAAAGCTTTATCTTGTCATCGGCAGTTTTCGTCAACTTGACATCGCAGCGGATCAACATGATCGCTATGCGAACTTCAATCCAATTATCACGACCGCAGAAGTAAATGGGAAACGTCATTATCGGGTAGTCGTTGGTCCACACGACGCCAAACAACTTCGCCAGGTCCGAAAGCAACTCGCTGCGGCCGGGGTGACCGACAGCTGGCCCACCAAGATTTCGCTATCCTCAATGCGGGTAGCGCTTGCGCTCTAGTACAAGGTCATTAGGCTCATGGTGAAGGCGGGCCTGATGCAAACCCAACTAGACTTTATTTAAGTCCGTTCGTCCAACCACTCCCCAATGGCGGGTGGTACCATTCCCTGGGCTTTGCCACTCACATAGATCCCGATGTGTCCCCCCGGGAACTCCAGCACTGTATAGTCCTTCGTACCGACATACTCCTTAAGCGCAATGGAAGAGGCGGGTGGCACCAAGTGGTCAGCAGCGGCATAGATATTAAGCACCGGCACGGTGATGTCCTTAAGATCCACATTGCGATCACCTATCTTGACGGTGCCTTTAATGAGGCCATTCTGTTGATAGAAATCTTTGGTGAACTGCCGAAAGGCTTCGCCCGCCTGGTCAGGACTATCTAATATCCACTTCTCCATACGCATAAAATTCTTGGCCTTCTCTGGATCATCCAACATATTAACCAGGTCAATGTATTTCTGCCCCATTAGTCTGAAAGGTTTCAGGGACACGAACGTCCAGTTAAGCAATTCCCCGGGGATATTCCCCATGGTGTCCACCATAAGATCGACATCCACTTTTCGGACCCAATGACTCAATAGATCCATGGGCGTGTGAAAATCGACAGGCGTCACCATCGTGATGAGGTTGCGGACCTTCTGCATGTGCAGGGCGGTGTAGCATAAGCTGAAGGTGCCACCCTGACAGATGCCGAGCAGATTGATCGCCTCCAGGCTATGACGTTTGCGGATAACATCTACGCAACGGTCAATATAGCCATCAATGTAGTCGGTTAGTGTGAGGAACTTGTCTGCCCCGTCCGGGTAACCCCAGTCGATCAGATAAACATCAAGACCCGCATCGAGTAGTCCTTGGACCATGGAGCGGCCTTCCTGCAGGTCGGCGATGTAGGGGCGATTGACGAGCGCATAGACAATTAAAACGGGTATCGGGTTACACACGCGTTCGGCGCGCGGCTTGAACCGGTAAAGGGCGAGCTTGTCCTCGAAATACACTCCCTCTTTGGGGGTGACGCCGACATCGATCTCCCCAATCTCGCTAAGCGTCTTCAGACCATGAGCGAGCTTGGTGTTAAATTCTTGGATCTCCTGGAGCGCCTGGTCCGGTCTTATTTGAAACGGCATCATGATGTGCGCCCCGTGCTTTTGGTCACCCGTCTTTTTCTCTTGACCGTCGCTTTCTTCCTGCCCGACCTGCTTCGCGTTACCGGCTCGGTTCGCGTTGGGGTCCGGCGTTTGGGAGTGATTCCGGCGCTGCCTTGAAGCTCGGCCTTCAGGGCGTTCAGTTCGGCCCGCACGGCCTTAAGTTCCCGACGCAGTTCCTGCTGTCGAGATTGGACGGTGTCAAAGTCGGTCCGGCTTGGCATATTCATTCCGCCAAGCGCCTCATCCACCATAGAGCGGCCCCGGTGCTTCAGTACCATCAGTGCATTAACCAGCCGACCGTAAAGCTCGGCGTATTCTTCAGTAAGTACAAACTCAGCATACGCCGCTTCGCTGCAGTCCACCCAGAGGTCATAGACCTCGCGGAGACTCTTTAGATCCTTGCCCTCCTCCGCGATGTCCACAATCTTTTGCTTAAGGTGCTCTAGGGCATCGATTCCGACCTTGCCAAACGCATTGACATATTCGTACATCGCCGTTTGATACTCACCGCCTAGCCGCAACCATTCCTGCACCTGCTCTTGCGACTCGCGCGTGTAGCCGACACCGGGCACCGATAGAAATCGGTCCGCAGCGCTTCTCACGCCCTCGGGCTTTAGCCCTTTCAAGATGTCGCCCGGTAACACGGACATGGACGATACCGTCCGTCGCCAGGTATCCAATGGCAGTGTCCAGAATCCGTCCATTCCGCGCATGGCATCACTCACACCCGCGTGGGACTTCTCGATGGACGCTGTCATCTGGGCAAATCTGGAATCCAATTGCTCTACCCAATACTCAGATGACCCTGTGGTTTCAGCCATATCATGCAAGAACTTGGTGAACTCGTCTGAGATCGCAAAGAACGCCTTGGCCTGATCAATCACGTGAGTGAAAAAATCATACGACTCGCCAGGTGCCGCCGGGGCAACGGCCTTCCACCAGTGATCGAGGGCCTCAGCCCAGGCGGCGCCCGCCATGCCGCCCGGCACCTGTTCCTCACGGGCCTTTTGGCTTAGCGAAGCCCACGCGTCCCAGTACTGGCGCTGCGCTTCCAGCCATTCGGGGTTCCAAAACGGCAAGGTCGTCTTTTCGTCCATTTTCGAAGAAACCACAATCGCGCTTCAGGCAACGAAGCCCATCGGCGGCGGTATTATTTAGCTAACACGTCAAATTTCATCCTACCACGGCTTATATTGCAGTGCAACATAAGGTCCCGGCCCCCCGCCCTGCTCACGAGGTATTTGCCCGATTTTCAACGAGTTGCTCGACTACCGACGGATCGGAGAGGGTGCTGGTATCACCCAGCTGGTCCAGTTCATTGGCCGCCACTCTGCGCAGGATCCGGCGCATGATTTTACCGGAACGTGTCTTGGGCAGGCCCGGCGCCCACTGGATGACATCGGGCGTTGCGATTGGGCCGATCTCCTTTCGCACGTGTTTGACCAGCTCGGAGCGCAAGGCAGCCGACGGCTCAAATCCTGACATCAGCGTGACATAGGCATAGATCCCTTGCCCCTTGATGTCATGGGGATATCCGACGACGGCGGCTTCAGCCACCGCTTCATGAAGTACCAAAGCACTTTCAACCTCGGCTGTCCCCATGCGGTGACCCGCGACGTTGATGACATCATCGACACGCCCGGTTATCCAGTAATACCCATCTACATCGCGGCGGGCCCCATCCCCAGTGAAATAGTTACCCGGAAACATCTTAAAGTAGGTATCAATGAAGCGCTGGTGGTCGCCGTAGAGAGTCCGCATCTGACCAGGCCACGGCCTCGTAATGACCAACGTGCCTTCGGCAGGGCCCTCCAAAATATTACCGTCGCCGTCGACGATGGCCGGCACGACGCCGAAAAAGGGCCGTGCGACAGAGCCTGGTTTCAAAGGAGTAGCACCAGGCAGCGGCGTTATCAAAATACCACCCGTTTCCGTCTGCCACCACGTATCAACCACGGGAGAGCGTCCTTCACCAACCACCTGGTGATACCACTCCCAGGCCTCCGGGTTGATTGGCTCGCCGACCGTACCAAGGATCCGGAGGCTTTTACGGCTCGTGCGCTCGACATATTCATCGCCCTGAGCCATCAAGGCACGGATCGCAGTCGGCGCAGTATAAAAGGTCTCGACCTTGTGCTTGTCCACCACCTCCCAGAAGCGGCTAGCGCTGGGATAGGTTGGTATACCCTCAAACATAAGTGTCGTAGCCCCGTTGCACAACGGTCCATACACGATATAGGAATGTCCCGTCACCCAGCCCACATCAGCAGTACACCAATAAATATCTGCATCGTGATAGTCGAAGATGTATTTGTGAGTTATCGCGGCAAAAAGAAGATAACCGCCCGTGGTGTGCAAAACGCCCTTCGGTTTCCCAGTCGAGCCCGAGGTGTAAAGAATAAACAGCGGGTCTTCAGCATTCATTTCTTCCGGTGGACAGTCTTTTGACACGCTTGCCATCTCATCGTGGTACCAAACATCCCGGCCCGTTTTCCACTCGATTTCCCCACCACTTCGTTGCAGTACAACAACCGTGCGAACATTCGGGCATGATTCCAACGCCTTATCGGCATTCGACTTCAATGGAACAATTCGGCCACCACGAATTCCTTCATCTGCAGTAATCACAGTACGACAATCTGAATCCAGAATGCGGTTCTTTAAAGACTCCGGTGAAAAACCGCCGAATACAACGGAATGAATTGCACCAATTCGGGCGCAGGCGAGCATGGCGATGGCTGCCTCTGGGACCATGGGCAGGTAGATACACACGGGATCGCCCTTCTTAACTCCATGGGCCTTTAGCACGTTGGCGAACCGGCAAACCTGCTCATGCAGCTCTCGGTAGGTAAGCTTTTTATCGACAGCCGGATCATCGCTTTCCCAGATGATAGCCACCTGATCGCCACGGATATCGAGATGCCGATCGAGACAATTGTATGATGCATTTAGCTTGGCACCTTCAAACCATCTGATCTTACCCTTAGCAAAGTCCCAATCCTGAACCCGATCCCATCGCTCGAACCAGCTGACAAACTGCTCTGCCTGTTCCGCCCAAAACCCGTCCGTGTCGGTAATGGAACGCTCATACATCGCTTCATATTGTTTGGCATTGATGTGTGCGCTTTTCGTGATTGACTCAGGCACCTCATAAACTTTGTTGGCCAACATGATCTCCCTCCTCTAGAGCTCAATATTCTTCATCTAATGTGTGCTCAAGTTTGCTGATGAATATCCTGCCGCCGAACGATTGGAATTTAAGCATGAAGCCGCACACATGAACAGTGACCCACCTTGGAAAGAGCTGGTGCGAGTTGGCTTTCCGGCTATTGAGCTCGCCACTCCCGCCAACCGCACAAGAGAGGAAAATAGAGACCCAGACGAATCGGCTGCGGTTCGAACTGAGCCATCAGCTCAGCGTAGCGCTCGAGCTGATCACGGTAACGTTCCTGTTCCCGGTCTAGGAACTCATCAAGATCTCTACCCTCATGGTGACCGGTCTTGTAATCGATGATCCAACGTACGCCATCCTCATCTACAAAGCTGCGGTCTAGGACGACATTGACCACCGCGCCACGGTAGACGCCCGTCAACGCGTATTCACTACGCCCCTCATGGTGCCGGTTCAGTATCCAGCGACCACGGGAATCATTCAGCGTGTTAATGAGCGCTTGTCGCACACGCACTGATGCTTGGTCCAGCCCAGCTTCCGATACGCCCAACCTGGCGAGCATCGCTCTGGATTGCGGTTGCAGGGCGTTGAGGCGCACTTCATTCCACTGCTCAACCCCATCGGCTGCGATCCACTGTAGGATCTTATGGACGACGTTGCCGACATGGCGGAGGGTTTCATGTGCCCACCAAAACTCAACCGCTTCATGCCAAGCATTCACCTCGTGCGGCAGTGACCAGCCCCGATTCCAAGCAACCGGCGCAGGTGGCTCTGGCAACTTCCAGTTCAGTTTGAGCCGTTGAAGTTTAGGCCGCGTCACTTGAGGATTTACTGCCTCAGTCCCCTTCGTTTCATCGAACCCTTCGAATCCGGATGCACCCGGAGCGCTGGTCACATCGTGTGAGACAGCAGCCCAGAGCACTGCCAGTAAAGAGCCCTTTGCAGGCTTTAATCCGTTCTCCGCCCTGATTGTGCAATGCCCTAACAGATACAGGCGCTTCTTGGCGCGCGTTGCGGCCACATAGAGCAGCCGGCCCGCCTCCCAGCGCGCCTTCTCGTTATCCAACGATCGCAGATATTGATAGATAGGGTCTTCCGCTGCGCCGCTCTCCTTGATCGGCGCAAGGAGCAGGTCCTCTTCAGCTGAGGTGCGGGGACGTTCCATCGAGTTCAGCAGACGAGCCTCTTCTGCAGGAGGAACGTTACCAAGCCCCGGCACAATGACCGTATCAAACTCAAGTCCCTTTGCCTTGTGGATGGTCATGATCTGCAGGCGTTCATCCGCCGCCACGTCGGGCGCCGCATAGAGCGCTCCTGCTTCCGCTTCCAAGGTATCAAGGTCCGAGAGGTTGCCGCCGTCGTCCAGTTCGTCTAACAGCAAAAAGTAGGCGCGAGCATTTGCCAGATCGGTTTCACTGTCAACACAGGCAGGCCCCCCCAGTGCTAACCATGTTCCTTCCACGAAGCGGCTGAGTGAGCGTCGATGCCGCTCCCTCATGCTTGAACTTAAGACCTTTCGCGCGCGCAATAAGCGTCGCTGGCCGTCTCGGCTTAAGCGCACCGTCCGGGACTCATCCTGAATGAGTTCCCATAGGACGCGCTCGTGTTCGTCGCCAGCCAGCGCGAAGAGATCCGCCAGCGTCAAACCGCACCAGGGGGCTCGCAGGATAGAGAGCCAGGCAGTGCGATCAGCGACATGAACTAAGGCCCGGGTAAGGGCCAACAGATCCTGGACGACGGGTCGATCTGAAAGTGGTTCGATCTCGATCGCACGAAATCGAAGGCCCCCCTCTCTCAGGCGGGGCACAATCGCCGCAAGATGAGAGCGGCTTCGTACAAGGATCGCCACAGAACCCTGCATATCCTTCCGTCGCGCCGCTTCGACGAGTGCCACGACCCGATCGGCCTCCACTTGCAGGTCCTTCCCTGGCACGGGATAGACGTCAACAGCCGTGCCGCCCATATCCGGCTTCACGGCATCGGACCTTGAATAGGGCACGGCCCCAGTGGCAATCGACTCTGAGGCCGGCAGAATCTTCGCAAAGACCGCATTGACCCAGTCGACAATCCCTCCCTGCGAGCGGAAATTTACGCTTAAGCTAAGCGGTCGAAGCGGCACAGTCCCTAGGTAGCCGAGGCGCTGCGTACGCAGAAAAAGACCGACTTCCGCCTGGCGGAATCGATAGATTGACTGCATGGGATCGCCGACCAAAAACAGGGTGCGCCCATCGCCCTGCTCCCAACCCGCCGTGAGTCGGGTTAATAACTCAAATTGAGTAACCGAGGTGTCCTGAAACTCGTCGACCAGTAAATGGCGAATGCGATAATCAAGTGCCAGTGCCAAATCGGTCGGCGCGTCGGCCGCACCCAGTGCCGTGATCGCGGCCTCGGCCACCTCAACAAAATCCACCTGATTTCGCATTGCGAATACCAGGCGCAACTGCCCAACCGCCATCGGCAGCAACTCGAACAGCGCCTCCATCACTTCCCACTGTGCGTCGGCGTAGCCCGTGAGCGGAAGTAACTGCGAGCCTTGAAGCGCATGCCGAAAGGCCTCCGAGTCCCGAAGCCTCTTCACCAAGGAATGGAAGCGGTCCTTCATCCGTTCACGTGCTTCCCTAGCAGCGGGATCGCTAACATCGCTCGGTGCAGGAAAACCGATTTCACTGTTTGCACTCTTTCGCCAGGCGCCCTCTTTAGTCAAAAACAACCGGCCCAGGCCTCGCCAAGCGTCGAGGGCACCGATACCTGCGTCCGGAAAGCGCTCCCGCGCAAACCACACTCGTATTGGTGAATCGCGCCCTTCCCGCTCGAGGTGTGCTGCCGCATAGCCGGCAAGCGCCAGAATCTCAGCGGCGCATTCCTCGGGTACGCTATCACGAAGCGCCTGTAAGGCATCGCAGACTGCATTTTGCAGCGCTCTCTCAAGAGTGCCCCGCTCAATGCGGGGATTATCCCGATCCGCGACATGGCGCAACCACTGATCGCGCCGGGCCAGCATCCGCACCAACAGGTCCTCAACCTTTTGAAGATCATTATCCTGATGCATCAGCAAGCATTCGATGGCGCCCGACCAAATCTGGTCATTTTCAAGCTCAGCCACTGTGTTGCGCGCGGCTTGACGATAGAGTTCCTCTGGACCTTCAATCACGGCCGGTTGCACACCAAAGCGTGACAGCACTGGCATCTGTCGGGTCAACGAAGCACACAGGGAGTCAATCGTCTGAATGCGAAGCCGACCGGGGTTGTCCTCGATGTGCCAATTTCGTTGACTCTCCCATTGCAGCACCGTGCGCGCCAAGTCCCAAGTCATGCGCTCGTATCCCGCTGGCGGTGCTGGCTTAGCACGTGCGAATCGCAGTGCGGAAACAATCCGGTCTCGCATCTCCGCGACCGCCTTGCGCGTAAAGGTGATGGCGATGATCTCTTCGGGATTTTCGACCCGTGCGAGCAGTGTCAGGTAGCGCTGGACGAGCAGCTCAGTCTTACCTGAGCCGGCCGGCGCGCGAACGATAAAAGAGTCAGCCGGATTGAGCGCCCATTTGCGCACCTGTTCATCGGCGACCTGCACCGTATCAGCCGCCACCGACCGCCTCCCTTACTTTTACGTTGCGCTGCTCGCGTAACTCGTTGACCCGACAAAACGTCCCCAGCCAGCAATGGCGGCACGTGGCCGGGTAGGCCCTGGGGTCAACCTGCGCGTCGCCGCTTTGAAAGGCCTCACCGAGTCTTTCCAATACGTCCCGCCACGCCTCGAACAGCGCCTCCCATGAAGTATATTTTTGGGAGTATCGGGTCTGTGAGAATGACTGAACGCCCGGAACGATGTCGGCTTCCCGGGAGAAACCCACAAAACGCATCTCGCCGGTACTTAGCTTGGCAAACAGAACAGCCGAAATATCTTCCCCCGCCTCGGTGGCATAGAGCGGAAGTTGTGGGTCCGCAGGCCGCTCACCAACCCAATCATCGGGGCTCGCTTTACCTGTCTTATAGTCGATCACAATCGTGCGTCCATCGGATAAGCGATCGATGCGATCGACCTGTGTCCTGATCTCAAGGCCTCCCATTGAAATTCTGTGTTGGAGTTCACGCTCGACTACCGTAAAGGGCACGCGCTCACGCTCGACGCACAACCATTTACGACTCAATCTCGCCAGCCGCCGTATTTCCAGCGCCGCAAAGCGATCGGTGATGACGTGGGGGTATTCCGCCTGAAAGGCTGCAACGGCCCTCGCTGCTGCATGAGTAACCAACCGCTCGAGCGTCCGGCCGGAAGTCTTAGCCAACTGGTCCTGACTCTTGAGCTCTGCCCAGAGGTACTCCAATGCGCGGTGGACAAGCTTCCCCCGCGTGGCCGCGTCCAAACCCACTTGGCTGGTAGGAAGTGCATTCGCCCTCAGCCGATGTACGGCAAAGGCACGAAATGGACAGGCGGCTTGGTCTTTGAAGAGGCTCGCGCCGCCACTTACGCGCTCGCCTTTGGGCACGGGCGGCGCCTTGAAATCCTCGAGCGATTCAAGCCAACGGGATCCGTAGATGCGCGCGCAATAGTTCGGTGCGCCTGCGCTGGAGTGTGGCGGTTTGTCGAGCTCACTAACATGCCCGATCAATGCGCTTGCGCGCAATGGACGCTCACCGTCGCTTTGCGGGTAACTCAAGATCACGCGCTCAGCAGACGTTATCAGCCGGCTTATCAGATTCTGTGCGTACTCGGCCTCCCGCTCCGGTGTCGCGTGCGGCAGACCGTGCTGGCGCTGAAGATCTATGGGAATGAAGGGGCTCGGCCGCCCCATGGTTGAAAAGGTATCGTCGCTCAGGCCCATGACCCACAAGTGATCAAAGGACAGCCCCGCAGCCTCCAACGTGCCCAGTACCTGCACCGGGACATCAGGACTCTTTGGCTGAAATACTTGCCCGGAAACCAAGCCTCTGAAGCGTGTATAGGCTTCGACAAGATCAAACGAAGGGACTACAGCATCCAGCGTGGCAAAGTCTTCGAGTAGCTCACGCCATGCCGCGACCGTTTGGTACTCATGACTGTTCAAGGGGCGCTGACCTGGCCAACCGAGAGCCTTCAGAAGGCGAGTAAAAGACGCCGACCAAATGCTTGGTGCCTGGCGGGTTAGCAAGGTGCCCAACGCATCGCGCCAGTGGGTGAGACGTTCGGCGAGTACCGGACAGGCAAAAGGTTGCAGCTTGCCGGCCGTATCGAGGGCGCCGACAAAGCGGCCGAGAACGTCGATCGGGACCCGCAATCCACCCAGCTTTCTCAAACGCTCATCGAGGAGCGCCCGCCTAGCCACCTCTTCTTCCGCGCCCGCCAGATGGGGCGAGCGCAACAACACACTCAGTTTCTCAAGAGGCAGGGAACCCCGGACCAGCTCCAGGATCAGCAGCGCCGTATGGATAATGGGATATCGTGAGAGTGGGAGACCCAGTGTGATGTTATAGGGTCGATCGAAAACGGGAGTTCTTGGGAGCACTGTCTCCGGTAACAGAATATCATCGAAAATCGCTTCAATGCGAGGGCGCAAGGCGGCAAGGTTTGGGACGACAACTCCGATGCGGGTCATCTTCCCCTGCTCAAATAGAGCGCGCGCCCAAAGTGCGGCTGCATTGATCTCTGCGGTAACGTCCGCCAGTCCCGTCCGCACAGCACGCCCTGCAGACTGAGCTGACTCGACCTCGCAAACTTCTGTGCCGCAGCGTTTCAGCGCATCGAGCAGCTCAAGCTGCTGGGGCGTGAACTCATCGAAACCCGTAAGCAACACGTGCGTTGCTATGAGATTCTTTTCTTGGGTTAAGCGCTCGGCGAGAATAGGCGAGAGCTGTGCGGTATCCAGCCAACCGTGAACAGCACACCGGTCCACATAAAGGCGCGCCCATCGAGTAAAGGCGCGCGTATCCTCATTCATCAAGGAGTCAGGGAAAGGCCATTGTATTTGCCATTCATTCAAGAGCTTCCAAGCTTCGCGCGCAGCCTTGGCTGTGGCTGGAACCTGCAAAAGCAACTCGGCTTCAGAGGATTCGCTAATGATCCTTTCCCAGAGCGCTTGCTCCTGAAATGAATTCAGCAGCGTCTGGACCCGAGAAGCATCCTGTTCCCCGGCCGGCAGAATCTGGGACCAGCATCGCACAAGCCACGTCGACCAAGGAAGAATGTCCGGCGTCTCCCACACGACGTGCCCCCTGGCGAGCATCGCGGTAATAAAGCGGGAGTGAAAATGACGCGCCAAGCGCCGATTCACGGTGACCAGAGTCGCGCCATCTTCCAATGCATGCATCAGCTCCGATCGCATGCGACGATTATCCCTCATCGGCGACGCTGCTGTAATACGACTGAGGACTGAGGACTGATCCCAGCGACCCGTATTACGGTCACCAAAGGACCTCCCAAACGCAAGGCGTCGTGCTACGACGCGTAGACGGGCCCGCAACCGGTCCCGTCTACGGGACCGGTTGCGGCTATTTTAGTGACTTACTGTAATCCGACGCGGTTGTGATTCCTCCCGCTTCGGGATCACGACTTCCAAGACGCCATCCTTACCCTTCGCACTGATCTTCTCGGCATCGGCGCTCTCTGGCAAGGTGAAGCGACGATGGAACATGCCATGGGCACGTTCAACGCGAGTGTAACCCTTCTCCTCATCCCGCGTTTCCTTGACGCGCTCCCCCTTGATGGTCAGCACACCATCTTTTGTCGTAACGTCGATCTCACGGGGGTCGACCCCCGGGATGTCCGCCACTACGACATATTGGGTTTCTTCTTCCTTGATATCCACAGCCGGGCTCCAGCTGCTGGTAATTACGTTTCCGTTATCTTCCGGATACTTACCAAAGAGTCCCTCGAACAGTTTATCAAAGTCGCTGCTGGCATCATTCCACAGTGTCCAGGGCCGTTTAACTAACAGATTCATGGAAACTTTCCTCCTATCCAAGTTAAATTGAACCACTTTGTTTCCAAAATGGGGCCACTGTTCGCCATTTTCAAGTGCAAATTCGTGATCACCTCACCGAGAGCAGGCCACGGGGCACATATCGTACGTCCATCTTCCGGTCCAGATTTGTGCACATGTTGACAAGATTAACCTGTTGAATTCCAAAGATTCCGCTACACTGAAATAGGCAGTATTGAACGACTAGGCACTAACGATGCAACATTTGGATTTCGCTGTAACTGACCTCAGCCGACTTGGAGATCGGGATCTCAAGTTCATCATCGAGAACTTCCCTGAACCAGGACGAAGTTATGAGGAGGTTGCCCGGGTGATGCACGAGCTTCCCACAACGTTTGAATCGCTCCTAAACAGCGAGTTTCTTTATCAGAAGGTCTGTGATAAAAGCGTGGTTCTTTTGGATATCTCACCATTCCTGTTATTTAATGTATTGTTGCGCCATACTTTGTCCGGCCATCGCACATCAAACGACAGAAAAATCGTTAATTACATTGCCAACCTACTGAGCATTTTTGTCCATGCAGACCGGGTCCATCGCATACGACCACACGACGAAGCCACGTATGAATACCTCGTTGATATGATCCAGGAGGCGCGATTATCGGAGTCACGGCGGCAGTTCTTGATCTATTCACATATCGGTAATTATTCGCTGTTCATCTCAGGACTCTTTCCGGAATGGATTGAATACCGGCACCGTTATAAGAAGCGACCGATCAATTCGAAATACTATATCGATTTTGGTCGTACCTACTACGGGCTTGCCGCCAAACACCCAATGGCACGCCAGTTCCACTTGGACGATGTTTTCTTGCGTCTTGCAATGATGTTCGAATCATACAAAGCGACGCTAAACGATATTGCCAGGAACTACCTGTTTGCCCCGAAAGAGTCCTTGGTTCAAGCCTGAAAAGGGAGCCGCAGGCGCAACGACTAAAAGGTGAGTACTTACACCGGCGATAATCACGTCGGCCGCCCTCTGACACACTGTTCCATTTTTGCTGACTATCAAACAGGTAGGCGCACGGTAGTACGGCAGTCCCCTAGCCTCGCGATCAAAACGCATCTGATAATTGGCCGTTGGAATTCTGCGACGTCGATGTTAGCCTAACGAAAAAGCTGAAGCGGCCTACGAGGGAGGTTATGCAAGTATCTCAGCACTACGCCGGGGATGTCGGCTATCCTGGTTGCGTCGTTGTTCCACCCACTCGAGAGGTGCCGGAGCTAGCCGAGGATGTTCTTTGTGGCATTCTGACACCTCCCAGATCACTTCCACCTAAGTATTTCTATGATGGCTACGGATCGCTATTGTTTGAACGCATCTGCGGCACGTCTGAATATTACCTGACGCGCACGGAAGAAGAGCTCTTGGTCCGCTTCGCGGAACCAATAGTCTCCATGATAAAGGGCGACGAGATTCTCGAGCTGGGAAGTGGTAACTGCCGGAAAACCCGGCATTTGTTTGACGCCTGCGAAAAGCAACAGCACATTTGTTCATATGCGCCATTTGACGTCTGTGAGGAAGTATTGCTTCAGGCGGCCGATGCTTTGCGGTCAGAATACAGTTGGCTCGAAGTCACACCACTATTGGGCGACTACCACGCAGGCCTTGCAAACCTACCTCGAGCTATCGGGACACGGATCTTCACATTCTTGGGAAGTACAATCGGCAACTTTGAGGGAGATGCTGCAATTCAATTCCTTACGGAAATTCGCGAGTGCATGCGCCCCGGCGACTGGTTGCTGCTCGGTGCTGATCGAGTAAAGGACCCGCGCGTATTACATGCGGCCTATAACGACCAACAGGGAATTACAGCGGAATTCAACCTCAATGTATTAAGGGTGTTGAATCGTGAATTGAACGCAAACTTTGATCTGAAAGGCTTTTCGCATGACGCCGTCTACAATGATGTCCTTGAACAAGTGGAAATGTTCCTTGTTGCAAACAAGTCACAGTGCGTTCAGTTCAAGGATTTAGCCAAAGAAGTTACCTTTGAAAAAGGGGAAAAAATTCTGACTGAAATCAGTCGGAAGTTCACTTCCAAAGGTTTACACGAGATGATTGAAGCTGCCGGGCTCTGCGTTATCAAGCACTATGAACCTGAAAACCGCTACTTCTCGCTGATACTGGCACAACTTCTTCATGACCCTGGGCCGAACTGATCGGCGCCCCCTCCAATTCTATCTGTCGATTTCAGCGCGACCTGCATTAGCTCCGCGGGATGTAGCGCGGATACGCCCGTCCCATCGACAATCTGATGCCGGCAACTTGTCCCCGTTGCAACAATGAGAGTATCTGCTGCGGCCGCCCGAATTTCAGGGAAAAGCACCAACTCGCCGATCTGCCGGGAGATGTCATAGTGTTCAGCCTCATAACCGAAGGCCCCTGCCATCCCGCAGCAGCCTGACGGGATCACATTCGTGTTGGGGATCATCCTGAGCACGTCGATGCTTGGTTGCATTCCGCCCAGCGCTTTTTGATGACAATGTCCATGTAGCAAGATCCGGCGTGGCATGTTGTCAAAAATGCTAACGTCTAGCGTTCCAGCCTTGGCTTGATCAAGCATGAATTCTTCAAATAACAGACTTTGCTTTGCAACCAACCTAGCTTTCGCATGCATTAAATCGTTATTTAGTAAATCAATCGCTTCACCTCGAAAGGTCAGGCTCTCTGACGGTTCTAGTCCAACAATGGACATACCTTCTTTGGCGTATGGATAAATCGCGACTACGGCATCTCGAATCATTGCCCTGCCAAACTGGTGCCAGCGCCCCGAGGAATGAGCGGCACCCGGTGTCTCGCAGCAAATTGCATGATGCGAACACAATCCTGCCGGTGAAAGGGTCGTACCACGCCAATTGGGAGTTGCTGATATGGTGAGGCGTCAGTGGCAAATAGGGCGCGGGACACAGAGTCAGTGAGTACTTCCCCATCAAGCTCTTTCTGAAGCGCCTCAAGCAGGCGGGACGAGATCTTCATAGTGATTTCGAACCTCTTCGAACAGCGCCTCAGCGTGCGAATGTCCATCACGCTCACGTGATAATAACCCCCAGACATTGACCGGTTCAGACCTGGGTGTCCGATCAACGCAAGGATAGGTCGGGCAACAGCCGCTGGCCACCGTCGCGGATGCCAAGGAAGGGAGTTATCGACGCAACGTCCTTCCCAGACGCCCTCTCACGGGGCAGGTGATTTTGATGGGTGGGCGCTTCGGTGATCGAGGCGTCGGGCGGGGGGGCAGATCGGGCCCAACAGCACCCCTTAGAGCACGCTGAGTACCTGCATCAACCCGTACAGCGTTAACAGGATCCACACCATCCGTATGGCTATGTTCAGTTTTTCCATCCCATTCGAATCCATGGTCGCGTACCCCCTGACACAGTGAATACTTATTTTAATAGATTAAAATTAATAGCTTAGGCTAGTTTCCTAATATAGTCTATCTAATAGATATTATCAAGAAATCATCATATCTTATTGTTTTACAATCATTTTATACGCCTATCGGGCGGTGGTGAGGGGTGGGGCACCAAGGGCAGGGCACGGGCATCGAGGGAGCTCGTTTGGACCCGTTTCACCACTGCGTGATGAACGGTCGATTGAGCCATCACGCCAATCGGGGACCTGATGGTCGACGAGGTGTTCAGTGACGGGCTTGGGCCGTTCGCTAACGTCTTAGATGCGTGCGGCGAGGCGGGGTAATTTAGTTGTTTGGGTAGAGAGTGGTGGGGTGATGAGTGTGGGTTATTTTATTGCGTAGTTCTTTAAGAGTTCTTGGGAGAGTTGTTCAGCTTCATGGCGTTGGGTGGGGGTCAGGTCTCTTGCGGCGATGTCTCGATCTTGTTGTGCCGCCTGGTTTCCGGCTTCTGCGGCGACATGGAACCATGCGTAAGCGTATACCGGGTTCTTCTCTACCCCGCGGCCTGCGCTGTACATATATCCCAGCGCCTGTTGGGCCTCGGGGACCCCTTGCACAGCCGCTTTTCGAAACCATTCGACGGCCATCGCGTAGTCCTGTAAGACGCCTTCACCAAAGGTATAGGCAACGCCGAGATTGTATTGGGCCTCGGCATACCCCTGTTCAGCAGACTTCCAGTACCATCGACCTGCCTCGGCATGGTCCTGTGGGACACCCTCGCCGTAGGCATAGGCAAGGCCAAGTATGCATTGGGCCCGTGGATCGCCTTCCTCGGCCAATCCCCTGAAGGTCTCAATGGCAGCAGCGTAGTCGCCTTTCTCATACGCGGCAATGGCGGTGTCATAGTTTGCCGACGAGCCGGCGGCTAGTACAAAGAGTAAAATCGTTGAAAGCAAAAGCTTGGTCATTCTTGGCGTTCCATCAGCTCGGGTTTGTTCCCCCGAGGCTGAGCAGCGTATTTTAGCACAATTTTTTTATCCGAGGCCAGCTAAGGCGGCTGCATCGTCAGTGGGCTTGTACCAAAATTATCACGCAAAAACAAATGCTTAGGATATCGCTGTCGGAAGATCCCCTGCCCCGCGGGGAAGAACAATGCAATGGGTCCCAAAGCCGTCAAGGAATCCCCAGTTCAGGGGCGGCTGGGGCAGCCGCCCGCACCCCGCGCCTCAGAGGCCCACAAAATGGTAGACAAGCTGCTGAAAGCCCAGGATGAGTGGCCACAGCCACTTGCCCAGCAGGCCGGAGATCAGCAGGACGAGCAGAATAATCAAGCCATACGGCTCAATACGGCTGAGCTGCCAGGCCATTGGGCCCGGTAGCATGGCCGACAACACGCGAGAGCCATCGAGCGGCGGCAGGGGAAACAGATTCAGGATCAAGAGAATGCTGTTGATGAAAACGCCAGCCCGTCCCATATAGGCCAACGGCTGAGCTACCCAGTCCAGGGAACCTGCCAGGATGACTGCGAGTTTCACGAGTGCTGCCCAGAAAATGATCATCAAGAGATTCGCGGCAGGCCCAGCTATTGCCACCAACGCCATATCGCGCTTTGGGTTTTTGAGGTTTTCCCAGGTCACCGGGACCGGTTTTGCCCACCCAAAAATAAAACCGCCCGCTAGGAGCAGTACCGTCGGTACCAAAACCGTGCCAATGGGGTCCACGTGTTTAATCGGGTTCAACGTCAGGCGACCAAGCATCTCAGCCGTTGGGTCCCCGAGCCGACGGGCCATCCAACCATGGGCCAATTCATGAAAAGTAATGGCAAATAGCACCGGGGGCGCCCAAACGAGGATCTTCTGAAGGAGGCTGAGCTCGTTCACAGAGTCATTATACCGCCGCTCACCGCATAGACGATGTTAGTCGGACAGAGCGTTCTGCACCCAACACGAAAAAAGGAGACCGATCAATTCCCCCGCCGTCAATCGAAACGTTCTTCAAATTCCGTTTGGTTCTTTCGCACGGCTGAGCGGCTACTTTCTCAGAAAACCTGGTAGGTACTGCTTATAATTCAGCAGCCGCACTATGGCTAATCGCTGTTAAATCAACAGCATATCCAATGCCTTACAGGTGCCTAAAGCATCTGAAAGCACACAAAAGCATGCGCGGTTGTCTCACATGCGTCACAGGCATCGCGAGGTGAACCCGTGCAAGCCTACATAAAATTCATGGAATTCTGTATCGCTTGGATGTTGCGCTTGGTGGTCGTGGCGATATTGGTGAGTGCTCTTTACGTTGTCTTCAAAACCTCGGACGCACCGGCACCACCGGATGAGATAGAAACGGACTACACCGAACCCTGGCGGCACCTCGGCAAAACCTACACTTGGTCCGCATAACCATTCACACACTTAATCACTAACGAGGACTCAACTATGCACGACACAACAAAAGAAATCCCACAGCCCATTACCGAGAATGACCGCTGGCGATGGTTGCATCAAAAGTTGACGGGGCTAATGAAGCGCGTCGGCGATATGGAAAATGATGTGCACTCCACGACCTGCGTCATGGCCGACCTGGAAGCGTCACTGGCCCCGCGTCTCGACGTACTGGAAACAAAGCTGGATGAGCTACTTCATCGCACATCAAGACAGGACGTAAGCCCGAGCGAGTAATCTTCCATCACATCAAGCGGGATAGTCAGAGATAACCCAGGCACCGCCCGCACCCAAAAATAAATCTGTCCCAATTTTTCGAATTAGGCAATAACTTGCCTGGTGCCACGACATTTAGGAAAAGTAGAGCAGCCCCAGAATTGATTAAAACGAAGGGTTGGTGTGAGAGGATGATTCCCATGCTGTACCTAGTGCGGCATGGGCTGGGGATTAGTTTGGACGAGGTTATAGATAAGTCGGAGTGGCGATTGGCAAATCGGCATTTAAGAAAACTAGAGTTATTAAAAAATTGGTAGATTAGGCCGTGCGCTTTTATGGTAGGGCCGTAC